>JABWAN010000548.1 GCA_013361015.1 Candidatus Zhuqueibacterota bacterium
ATGTAAAATTCTTCACCCTCGCCTTCACCTTACGCATTTGCTTCACTGGACGGTAACCCATGTGCATTCATATGCTCGCTTCGGATGAAATTGCACCCCCGCTGTCATTCGCGTGAACGCGAGAATCCAGGCTTTTCTGAAATTTATGGATGCCCACTTTCGTCGGCATGACTTGCAACATGACCCCAAGTGAGCATATTAGCACGAAAAGCTTTTTGCTGTTGAGTAACAAAGCTGTCAGGAAGCATTGCAAAGTTACAATTGAAGATTGGCAAGTTTATTCGTAGCGACTGAAAGCAGGGAGCAAAGGCCTGCCGCCTTTTCGTTTCCTTGACCTTCAATCTCTAAACCTCCTTCCACCTGAGAGTCTGCGTCTGCGGAAAGCCGGTCGTCACTTCAGTTCCTCCGCAGCTAGTGGGCTGTTATTCTAATTTTTGTAGTCCTTTCCCCATGTGGGGTGCTGTCGCAACCAATAAAT
The DNA here is from genome assembly GCA_013361015.1 of Candidatus Zhuqueibacterota bacterium. Taxonomy (GTDB): domain Bacteria; phylum Zhuqueibacterota; class Zhuqueibacteria; order Zhuqueibacterales; family Zhuqueibacteraceae; genus JABWAN01. The sequence goes on from JABWAN010000548.1 coordinate 479, forward strand.
TCGCGGGTCGCAACAATGCCCCACAAGGGGGCAGGACGACGAAATCATGGTAACAGAGCACTAGTTTGACCCTCGCTGAATTCTCTCCGATCTTTGGTCGCGCTCGACTACAAGCCGACCGATCACCTCTTGACAATTACAGTTTGGTTAAGACAGCGTTTCACGATTTCACCAAGAGGAGATCCGCATGTCCCATTCACTACCATCGTTTTGGAGAAAACATCAGAAGCCGTTCTCGCGATTTGTACGGACGCAGGCCCTGCTTTTCTGTTTGGCGGCAACGACAATAGCGTAAGCGCAGACCGCGGACTTGCGCTTGATCAAAAACGTGAACCATCCTTCGGCCAGCATCGGGTCCACGGTAACGTTCACGATCACGTTGAACAATGACGGCCCTGATGCTGCGACCAATGTGGAGGTTAAAGATTATCTTCCCGATGGTTATACCTATGTGGCCGGCAGCATCACGGGCGGCACGAGCAATAGCGACGCGACCGCGCCGACTTTGATTTGGAATATCGCGAGCCTGGCGAACGGCGACTCTGCGGTGTTGACTCTTAAAGCCGTCGTCAATCCGACCGGTTATTACTTCAATATTGCCGAAGTCACCGCCAGAGATCAAGATGATCCCGACTCTTCGCCGGGCAATGCGAACGGCGAACCGGTGGAGGATGACGAAGATGGCGCGAGTGTTACGCCAAGCGATGAGGCCGACCTGAGTCTGCAAAAAGCGGTGGATAATCCCACGGCGGGTGTCGGCTCCACGGTGACATTCACCCTCAAAGTGACCAACGATGGCCCTGGTGAAGCGACCAATGTGATGATCGGCGACGTGATTCCGAGCGGCTTCACTTATGTTGCCGCGAGCATTACGGGTGGGGATGCGCAGAACGACGCGGGCGCGCCGACATTGATGTGGACGATCAATAGCCTCGCGAATGGCGGCTCGACGGATCTCTCCTTTCAAGCCACGGTCAACGCGAGCGGCAATTACCTCAACGTCGCTCAAGTCACAGCCTCGGATCAAACCGATCCTGATTCCGAGACGAATAACGAAAACGGCGCGCCTTATGAGGATGATGAAGATGATGCGATCGTGACGCCAGTGTTTGAAACCATTGTCGATAAGATCCTCTACGCCGGCACGGTCGTTCCCGGCGATAAAGCGCTCAAAGGTTTCAAGATCGGCAAGCACATCGGCGACGACACGGAAGCCATGGCGCATGATCCCAACACCGGAACGACTTATCTCATCTCCAATCGCAAATCCACCTCCGCTTTGTTCAAGCTGGATTTGACCACGGGCAAAGCGTATAGCATCGGCTTTACCAAAACTTCGAATGGCAAGGGCGTTCGCGATATCAACTCGCTCGCGTTCAATCAAAAGACCAATGAGTTGTACGGCATCACGGTCGACGACAACCGCCTCTTGAAGATTAACACCACCACGGCGCAAGTCACGATGGCTCCCAATCCCATCACCACAAGCTCCGGCCCGGATTTGGAAGGCGCTTCGTTCGATCACTCGGTCGAGCCGCCGGTTCTCTATGTGATCTCGGAATACGGCAACGGTGAAATCTACACGGTTGATTTGAGCAGCGGCATTGGCACGCAAGTGGCGACGACCGAGTTGCACTTCGAGGGCATCGAGTTCGGCACGAACGGGCCGTATCGCGGCGTGATGTATGGCATTAGCCATTTCGGTCAACTCTACACCATTAATCGCGAGAATTATGCGCCGACGCTCGTGGCGATGGATGAAGTGATCGACGGCGAAGGCCTGGTATTGCGCGACTGTGTGCCCACGATTCCCAAAACGATCGGCGCGGTGGAGGAAACGAGCGATGAAGCCGCAGTGCCGACCGAGTTTGTGTTGGAACAGAATTATCCCAACCCGTTCAACCCGAGCACCACGATTCGCTTTGGCGTGCCGGAAGAAACGCACGTCACGTTGAAAGTTCACAACCTGCTCGGCGAGGAAGTGGCGACGCTCGTCAACGGCCTCAAGCCCGCAGGCTCGTACAACGTCACGTTCGACGCGCACGGCCTGCCGAGCGGCGTGTATCTGTACGTGCTGCAAGCCGGCGAGGTTCGTTACACTAAACGTTTCGTGCTCATGAAATAGTTACATGTGGACGTGGAAGCTATTTCATTTGCTGCAAGAACACTCTCCAACACAAAAGGTCTGGCGCTTCCGCTAGACCTTTTGTGCTTTATAGAAGAACAGCAAATTCACTTTTGGCTTTCGAATGAAAAAACGTCTTTGTCAGGGCGGGCGTAAACACTGTGGATAAGAATGAAACCGAGGACGGCATGCACGTGGAAAATAGTTGGCGTATAAAAGTTCCCTCCTCGCGCCTCACTTCAGAGGCACGCTGCAACAAAATGTTCGGCTTGAAAAGACCCCTAGCGTTGAGCTAGGGCTTCCGCCAGCGGGTTCGGAAAGTCAAAGCCAAAGAGCTTGGGGTTCTCACCGATCACCGTCGCGGACACGATGTAGAAAACATAGTCATAGGTTTCGCGCGGGAATCTGTCGCGATAGTCCAGCAACAACCGCCAGAAATTTCTCTCGCGCGGATTCGCTGGCATTTTGCGGATCAATTCCTTCACATTATTCTCACCCCAGTTATACGAAGCGATCACCAGCAACCCCGAAGCTTGCGCGTCGGTGTTATAAATGTCGCGAAGATATTGCGCTGCCGCGGCCGTGGATTTTTCAAAGTTGTGGCGCTCATCGCGCGGATCGGGCTGCGGCAGTTCGAGCAGCGGTCCGGTTTTGAGGCCGTACTGTGTCGCCGTGGTCGGGATAAATTGCCACATGCCCTTTGCGATGCCATATCGCGTCGGTGGTCCGCAGCGATTGACGTTGAAATCACTTTCCTGCAGAGCGAGATAAAAAAACTGCGGCGGCATGTGCTGCGCCAGCATCGTGGCCGCAATCTTGGCAGCAAAACCGCTTTGCTGCGCGCGTGTCATCGCTTTTTTCAGCCGATCAGTCGATTGCCATTTGCGTATGTAACTCCGCACTTCTTGCACGAAACCTTCCGGCATATTGACTTCGCATTCGCCCCATAAACGGGCAATCCGAAAGATCAATCGATCTTCTTCGCTCATGTCTTTGCCATAAATGCCAAGCGCATCGACAAACTGGTCGTAATTGTTCTCCAGTTCTTCACGCTTTGCGCGAAACCTCCGAATCTCCGCGGCCGCTTTCGAGTCGCCCGTAAGCGCGATCGCCGTCTCCAAGCGGGACAACGTGACGTCCAGCTCTTTCATCTCATAAAAAAGATTTTGCGCCAGCGCCTGCTGTTTGCTGACTTGCAAGTGCTTATAGATTCCAAAAATTGCTGCAATCAGAAACAACACACTCACCCCGGCAATAATGCGGTGATAGGTTCGTGATTTTTTCTTTTGCACCTGTTGAAACGCGCGCCGCAACATCATCGTGTGTTCGCCCGCTTGTGCGGAGGGCGTATCGGCAAAGTAGTGACGAATGTAGCGGGTCAAAGAAGGAGAGCGGTCTTCAAGACCGGTTTCGATGAGCATCTTCTCGATCTCGACGAGCAGCGCGGGACCGTTGATGCCGAACATGATTGCAGCGTGATCCATGAGCGGCGCTCGTGTGATTTTTTCGCCAGCAATGAAAGTGCCGTTCGTGCTGTTCAGATCTTGAATCCACCATTGGCCTTCTTCATACTTTACCTCAGCATGGACTCGGCTGACCATGTAATCCTTGATCCGCACCTGGCATTCTTCATCGCGGCCAATGCGAAACGGCGCTTTGAACACGAACTCCGTAACCGGGGCTTCACCACGAGTGATTTTAACTTGCAATGCCGGGGGTGAAATCAGGGTGGGCATTTTGCTGGAAGAGAGCGGCATACTAAATTCCGAACGATTGAGAGTGGCTACCATTCCTCAGAATTGGACTCAAGTTTCTCCTCGTCCTTTTTGAAATCTACCACGATTTTACTATGTAAGCAAGGCCGCATTTTGTCGCGCTGTGGGTTCTACTCGAAGGAGAAAATGAAACAACGAGATCCATGCTTCACACTGTCATCAACTGCCCGGGATAATACCACTTGCCTTCGCGAAAACGTTTGCCCCTGCTTTGAGCCGTTTCTACTCCACACTGAGTATCTGTTTTTGGCGAAAGCCCGGTGCGCGGACTTCGAACAGCGGCTGTCCGGATTGTCGCATCGCAAGTTCCAATGCCGCCGCAGCACGTTGGCGCTGGAAACCATTGCGCAAGACTTGTTGCAGCCGTTCCGGCGTGATGGTCAGGCC
>JABWAN010000549.1 GCA_013361015.1 Candidatus Zhuqueibacterota bacterium
CATCCCCAGGTAACGATGATAAACATAGCCCCCCTTGAAAGTTTGATGCGCATAGAAATCGACCAGTTCCAAGCTCTGAGGCCCGGTCTTATCTTCACCGCGTGAAAGCTCGGCCCAAAAGGCTTCATACAACGGCAGCATATTTTTTCCAGGCTCTACGGACTCCGGAGCAAGCATGACGGCGTCAGCTTGGAGTGTGATAATCGCAAGACCGTCACGAATCAGATCGCCGCCCGCTTGCGCTGGTGGGAAGCGGTCGTCACCAACATCAATTTCCACCGGGCTGTTGCGCTTTCCCAAACGATCAAGATAAAGCTCTACGGCTTTGAAGAACTCGATTTTAACTTGCCTTCGCGCCGTGGCCGGGACCTCGCTAAAATCCACGTTGCAAATCCACTCAATGGGCCGTTCGTGGCGATCTTCTGGGCAGCAATAGGAATACGTGTAGAGATTGCGTTCCTGCGCACGCCGGCTCTTGTCGTCGATTTCCGTACGCGTGACAAAAATCTCTTTCGGTTTGGCGTAGCCAAAGATTGTTTCAAGCTCATCCGTGCCGGATTTCCAATCAATGAAATACTGTGGCGCTTCATTGTTGAATAACGGAAATGCATCCGTGCACAGAGCTGTGTCAGCATAGTGCGCGCCGCACTTGATGGCGGAGATGGGAAATGTTACGGGACGAGGATGGTTTTTGAGAGCCGGAACAGCGTGTGTGATTCTTATGTTCTCAAAGTGTGTCACGAGATTTCGGAAATTGGGAAACTCATGGGCATGTTCTCCCGAAAACTCCCGATGCAGGGGCAATACCCCGTGGCCGCGATTCAGACCCGCGGTGAGCGCGCCCTTGATCAATCCGCCGGAAAGAATTTTTTCCGAGACAACAAAGTTTGTACGTTGACTCTTCACTCCCCCCACCATGATCGGCTCTCGCGGTCGAATTCGAAGGTGCAATCCCGTGCTTTCATGGAGTGCATCATCTTTGAGAGATGAGACCTTCGGTGGTTTTTCAATCGGCATATCGATACGTGCCTGTTGCAAGCGCCCGAATCCGATGCCTTTTTCCGCACCCAAAGTTGCGAGCCAGGTGAATCCGGATTGCAGCATTGCCGTTGTTCGCAGAGCACTCTCCAAATTCTCCGCGTAAAAAGTAACGCTTCCCGTGCAATGAATTTGAGCTCCGCTTTTGAAATAATCTTCGACTTCGCGCAATTGATTTTCCGCAGCGGTCCGCGCTTTTGCATGGATGGCAATTCGTGCGCGCCGTCGCAGAGTGTCGTCCTTCTTTGAACCTTCTGCTTTTCCCTGCGATTTGCCGGCATGTGCCTGCTCGCTCGCAACGACTTGGCAGGAAAAATCCGAAAAATACAGCATGCCTGGCGCTGGCTCATAGCCCTGCTCTTGTGGATTATCATCGCTGCGCCGTCCAAACCATTTCGTGATTTGATTGGCTATTCCGTATTTACTTTTCTCAAGTGTTTCGGAGCTTGCCGATTCCTCGGTCTGCACAATTTCCGTGGTAGCCAATTCTTCCAGCGCAACTCTAAGCTTGCCCTTGATATGGCTCGCGGGAATCACCGGTTCGTTCCTTGAATTGCGATGAAAAGCTCTTTGCAAACCGTATTGTTCCACGCCGGTCGAGGCGGTCAGCAACGGTCCGAGCACCGTCATTGCAATTTGCGCCGAATATTGTTTCATGGCTATTTCCACTCCGAAATGTAGTCCCACAAATCCGCAACGACGTACCAACATGCGGGATGATTCTCGGTAAATTCGTCAACCGCTTCCAACTTCTTCAGTTGAGTTTCAGTCTCATCTTTCCACAAATCATCTATTCTTTCTTTGACCTCCGCGATTATTTTTTCTTTGATCTTCTCCATCTCACTCACTCTGTCGCTCTGAAGTGCACTGATGAGCTTGAATAACTTGCTACGGGCGACATTTTGGTGGAAAAGTTGAAGAACCTCTTTGATCGTGCCAAGGTCAGTAGCATGTAGTAACAACTTTTCGTAGTTGATCTTTCTGTAATAGCGTTTGAGAAAATCTTCAAACTCGCCTTGCAACATGTCGAAAGACTCAAGCGCGAGATAATGCAGGGCATCGCCTTCAGCATGCGAAGCAAAACTTTTTGTATCCTGTTTTGTTTGGGTCAACAACTTTTCGGCGAGCTGGCGAATTTGCAGGATCGGCGCATTGTGATGGCAAAAGATCACCGCCATGCGATGCGTCAACGGAACCTTATTAAACGTGAGATGTTTTGATTTTTCAAAAAACAGTTCCACCGTCTGCCAAGCTTTCCATGCGGGAACAATGAGTGTCATCTCGTCGCCGCCCCAGAGCAATACCTCGAGACGCAGCGCTTCTTGACCGTATTCATCTTCAGTCTTAAAATCCGCTTCGCTCCTTGCGCGCTCCAATAGGATTTCAAGGAAATGAGCATGAAAATCAGTTTTGATGATCTCGTCAAATTTCGTTCTGTCCCCTCGGCTATGACACTTGTCGTTGCGAATCTTACCAAAGCTATTGCCATCGGCATGAATGAATGCGATCTTCCCATTCAGAATGCCCTTTCCCGTATGCTGGGAAAGTTTGCCGAGGTCTTTTGTGCATATGTCTTTCTTTTCATCAAACCCATCTTCCTGACCGACAAGAGATGGAAGGAGATTATGCTTTAATCGGCGACCCAGCTTTCTACGATGGCACGTTGCGGCGCTCATCTTCGCATTTGTTACAGCCGGATCAACACGATATTCCTCAACACCTGGCCGCCAGCCATCAACGTGGCATTCACTATCTGTGTTTCCCGCTTCTGGAATAGCAACTGTGGGCAGTCGCCACTGCTGCCGGTGAATTTGCGCTTCTAACTTTTGGAGGGTCATCGCAAAGCCTTCTTTCGCCTCTGGCTCGATCGCAAGTACAAACGTGGCGTGTTCTTCGCAGTAATTGGCAAGATGCTTGAGCACCTCGCTCTCAATTTCTTGAAGATCGCTCTTTGTAGGGTCATCTTTTTTGACTAAGAATGTTCCCATACTGGCTGCAGTCGATATGGCATCGAGTTCATTTTTGAATTTATCGCGAAGGCTTTTGATAGCTTCCATCAATATGAAGCTTCCGCCGCGTATGGTACTGATGTCGTTGGTGTCATACACAAAATTCTTCAAATTCAGCGCATCGACGCGCAAATAGTATTTGGACATAAGTATGCCTCCAGGCTGGAAAATAGTCTGAAGAAAAGTGTGGGAAGGATTTCCGGTTCCGAATCAATTATCACGAAAAAGCATAGAGGGAAGCTGAGGTAACTGCGCGAGAAAAAGTGAGAGACAACGAGGATTTGTTCATCGTAAACCGACCTCTTCCAAAATTCACTGCCCACGAATTTGAAGCAAGGTCGGGATGGCACAAGCGGGCGGCCAGAGTTTTGAAGCACCGGGCGCTTCTGTCTTCCCCTGAAGTCGATCGCTTTGGAGACCAACTCCGCAACGCAATATAGATTGTGCTCAACAAAAAACAAGAGGAAAATCTTTTGTCACCAAAAAATGTTGAAAGGAGACGAGGAGACAACTGACCAATGAAGAGGCACGACGAGATCGCGCAAAAGCGAAGTGTTGCGGACAAAAGGCCAGGCACGAATCATTCTTGCCCTTTGCGGTTTGCGGCTTGCGCAACTTGTCCCATGCCCATGGTGGTGTGCGAGCCGACGCCGGCAAAGAAAGCGAATCTCGCCAAGAGCTGCAAGGCTTGTTTGTAGTTTTCGAGCAAGCCGGGTGCAGTGCGAAGCGGGCTTCGCCGCTGTGCTGATATTTTTGCAGGTCGACTTGCTCGGCGGCGAGGTGCGCGTACGCGAGGTGAATGCTTTCGACGAAGTGCGCACACATAGTTGATGGGCGGTGCCCGCGAGCAGGCCATTGCTCACGGCTCGTTCAGTTGACATCTCCCAGATAAACCGACTTTGTGCCCGACCGGGCATTCGTCAGCAATGCTCTGAGCACTTTGGGATAAAGTCTGTGTAGTCGCAAGGTGTCAAGTTCAAGCCATGCGATCCCGGTGTGCATGAAGTCCGGTTTTTCGCCGTAGCGAGGTGTAGACCTCAGGGGGCACTCGAACTTGAGCTCCCTCTAGTGGGCATCATCTTCCGCGGCGAACTCATGAGGCTGGGCGATGTAGTCTCTGATGAAGCGAATCCGACCGACCGTAACTGCTGCCCCGATTTCTTCCATGCACTCGCGATTGAGTGAGTTTCTCCGTATTGCTGCCCTCCGTCTGGAAGTGTGTAGCAATCGCTCACAGCATCATGGTTCTTGACGGTGAGCAGACGACCCTCCTCGATGATGATAGCCTCGGCACTGATTCGTATCGTCTTCATCACGTTCCCACGCATGTGAAGTTGTTGGCAACTGGATCGAGTTTCGTGTAATGCCCTTGGCGTTTTATTGAGTGGACCTATTCACACGACCCAACATTGAACCGATTGTTTGACCGCGGCGGAAGCCCACCTTGACCGTAATCATGAGTTCGTTGTGAGTCATGACGTGTTTCTGTATTTTGAGCACCTGCGTCAATCGGCCGGTTCGAAATACCGACCAGGCTTTTGGGTAGAGATTTGAGCAAACCATTTTGGGGGAATTAAGGAGGCGATGCCATGTGAGATCGAGATCATAATCTTGCTTCGTGGGAATGATCCCATTGTGATCCTTGCCAATTATAAATAACGCCTTTGTCACCACAGACGGGGCAGCACCAGACGATCCCATC
>JABWAN010000550.1 GCA_013361015.1 Candidatus Zhuqueibacterota bacterium
GGCGTGGGCAAAACCACCACGTGCGTCGCGCTCGTGCAGAAGCCGAACATCGAATTGATCTCCGAGAACATCGTCTTCACCGACGGCGATTTCGTCTATCCCTGCTACGAGCCGATTCGCCTCGACGAAGGCAGCCTCAAAATGCTCGGTGAAAATCCGCCGGGCTTGAGCCGCATGCTGTTTCCCGAAGGCTTGAAGGATAAATGGCTCTTTCACCTTAAGTCCAGCGAGAGCGCACAACAAGTGAAGCCCGCAGTATTTTTTTTGCCGCAGTTTTCGCCGCAGCGTTACGTGCGCCCGATCGCAGCCGATTTAGCTTTGGAAAAGATGATCGCCATGAATCGTCTTACGCGCGAGTTGGATGATTACGCCTGGTACGCCTCCGCGCTCGAAATGCACTGGCCCAAACCCGGCCAGGCCGCGAATCGCATCGAGGTGCTGCGCCGTTTCATGAACAACGCGCGTTGTTTTGAATTGGGCATCGACCGCTGGGCCGGCGTCAACGCCGTGGTCGAAGATATTCTGGGTTGCTTGGAATAGACAGCAAGAGCATTTTAAATTGAGAATTGCAAATTCAAAATTTCAAATTTTCAATTTAAAATTTTCAATAGGCCCTCATCAAATTGAGATCACAACACAATGAACTCCCCCCTCGAAATAAAATCGCCGAACGCGCCTCTTCCGATAAAATTTTTTCTCACGCCGGAACTGATGCCGGATCAAGAAACCATCACGCAGCTCGAAGGCCTCGCGAACGCGCCGGGCTTGGCGCATCACGTAGCCGCATTGCCGGACATTCATCGCAAGAGCCGCAACCTGAGTCCGACCGGAACCGTGGTCGCCGCAAAGAACACGATTATACCTCGCGCAGTGGACACGGGCATTTGCTGCGGCATGCGCATGATTCGCACCGAAATCGACGCACGCGAATTGACCGCACCCGTGCTGGATGAAATCTTCGGCGAGATGATGCGCACCATTCCCGTGCTCGAACATGAAAACGACGTACTCTCGAAAGACGAGGTGGCGGAAATCCTCGTGCGCGGCGGCGCGTGGAGTCAAAAGCGTTTTGGTTTGAGCGAGGAAGAGCTGGATTGCATCGAAGATCGCGGCACCGTGCCCACGGACACGAACGACGCCGAAGCCATTCTCGCCAGCGTGCCGGATAAAGCCAAGAAGAAGGGGAGAGGTTGCTTCGCAACTTTGGGTGACGGCAATCACTTTTTCGAGTTGCAGGAAATCGTCGAAGTGGTTGATGAAGAGGCCGCGCGCTTGCTCGGCCTGCACAAAGGCCACGCCATGTTCATGCTGCACACCGGCTCAAGAAGTGTGGGCAGTAAAACCATGAAAGCGTACTTGGAAGAGTTGGAAGAAAAATTCGAACCCACGCCCGAGCAGCCGATATGGTCCATGCCTGCGGATTGCGAAGAAGCAATCAGGTATGCGCGGGCCGTTTCTGCGGCTTCAAACTTTGGCTTCGCGAATCGCATCGGCCTCACGGAAAAGATGCGCGCCGCGATACGCAAAGTTCTGCGCGAGGCCTCGCTACGCATTCCGCTGCTCTATGATTGCTCGCACGTGAGCATCAAACTCGAAGAGTGGAACGGTGAGAAGCTGTGGATTCATCGCCACGGCGCGAGCCGCGCGTTGCCGCCTTCGCGGATTAAATCGCATCCGCTTTTCGCACAAACCGGTCAACCGATTCCAATTCCCGGCTCGATGGGACACGCGTCGTACATCGGCGTGGCAGATGAGCGCGCAGTGGAATCGTTCTGCTCGGTCAATCATGGCGCCGGCCGCGTGCTCGACAAACCGGATGCTGTGCGCAATTTCACCGAGTCGCAAGTCGAAACCGAAATGCGCGAGAAAAACATTCGCCTCTATCGCTACGGCTCCGACAATATCGCCGAGCAAGCGCCGAGTTCCTTCAAAGACATTTCCACGGTGATCAAAGCCATGTCAACGTTATCACTCGCCCGCCCGGTTGTGAAGCTACGGCCGATTGCGGTATTGAAGGGGTGAGGGCGAGGAGCAAGGTGCATGGAGCAAATTACCCAATACCCGAATATCCCAATAACCCAATAACCCAACACCCGTTTCATGTCCCACTGCTTCTGCATCCTCGGCTGGCATTTTTATGATGAATTCTATGAGAGCATCTACAAAGTCGAGGGCAAAAAATATATCATCAGCCATCGCCCGCAAGAATTTCTCACGCCGCTGCCGCTCTATGCGAAGATTCAACGCGACGTGTTTTGTTGCGAGAATGCCGGCTTGGAATGGGGCGGCTATCAGCAATTCAATGCGATGAAACTGTACGAGCCGTATGATTTCGTGATCTATTGCCACGATGATCTCATTATTAAAGACCTCGGCTTCGTGAGCGCGCTGCGCAAAAAGTTCGAAGACCCGAAAGTGAAAGTCGTTGGCAATGGCCGCAACGGCAGCGACTGGGAGTTTCGTTTCGAGAAATATAAAGACCGCTTGGCGTTTGAAGAAAACGATGACTTCATCGTGCGCACCGTGCGCGGCTCCTTTTTCGCCGCGCGGGCGGAAATTTTCAAAACCATTGGCAATTTCCCCGTGCATTGGCGCGTTAAAAAGATGAGCCACGGCAATACTTCACTACGCAGCTTCGGCTATGTGATCACAAAAAACTTCGGCCGCGAAGCAATTACATATCTCGCAGACTCACATTTGGAGACGAAGTATTTGGTGGAGATGAGAAGAGGAGAAGTGGCGGAGGGAGAAAGATAGAACCGCTCTGATCATTTGCCCACGAAACCCACCAAGTACGCGAAAATTTTTTAGTGTGTTTCGCGTGTTTGGTGGGCAGCATAAAGCCTTCTGTGTAAACGGAAAAATCAACCCATCGCCTCCCGCTTCACCGCGTCAATCAACCCCCCAACAAACAAAACCAACCCGCCCACGCTTCCCACAAAAAACGCAATCCAATACCAACTCTGCTCTTGCCCGTGCAAAACGCGAATTGGAATCAGCCACGGATAAAAATGCCCGTACTTCCAGCCCGAAGCAAAGAGCGCGACAAACGTGCCTGCGATGCCGGCGCCGAGTGAAACCGAAAGCGTGCTCCAACGCATGCTCACCCAATTTTGAATCGCGATGAGGGCGAGCGAGCTGAGAAATACTAACCCGCTGCGACCGAGCAAAGTGAGAATGGGAATGTCCATCGGGAAGCTCATCTTGGGGTGCAGTGCGTCGAGCACAAAGCCGCCAATAATCGTAGCGGCCAGCAAGGCAAGCATGCTCGCGAACACAATGCCCGTCGAAACGAGCTGCTTCGTCGCGATGATCATGCTCTTCGGAACCGGCAGCGCGAAGAGTTTGAGCCAGCCGTTATTCGCGTGCTCGTAGTTGTAAATCAATGCCACGACCAGCGCACTGAACAGCGGCAGCATGAAAATCGCCCACATCGAAGTGATCGAATTGGAAAAGAATTTCCACATATCCACGTCGAGACCCCAGCCCTCTTTATTGTTCAACAACAACGCGACTTGCAGAATCACCACGACCGCGGGCGCAACGAAGATCATCGCGAGCGCAAGCGTGCGTTTGAGTTTCAACAATTCCGCGCGAATTAATGCGAACCAAAGTTTCATGACGATAATCCGTAGTCTTTTACAAGCGCAATCATTGTTAAAAGCGTAAGGGCTTCAATGGGCAGAATGATTCATCGGCAGAATAATGACGTAATCAGTTCGGCGAAGAATTATTCTGTCTCACATCGTTCTGCCATTCCCTTCTTTTATCAACTCTAAAAACGCATGCTCGAGATTCACTTGTTCCATACTGAGATGATACACCAACACGCCTTGCCGCACGAGTAGCTCGTTCACTTCGGCCGCATCTTCGCCGTGTTCCACCTGCACGGAAACGGTCTTCTCCTCCACCCGCTTCGCTTTATAACTCGCCGAATGCAATATCGCAAGCGATTGCTCCGTGCTGTTCACGCGAATCAGAAGACTCGCGCGCTCGCGTTGTTTCAAATCTTCCAACGCGCCTTGATAACGTATTCTGCCTTTGCTAATGATGCCCACGCGATTCACCACTTGCTCCAGCTCGCTCAGAATGTGGCTCGAAATCAAAATCGTCAAGCCGTGTTCGTTCGCCATGCGCCGCAGAAAGAAGCGCAACTCTTGCATGCCCTCGGGATCGAGGCCGTTCGCCGGCTCGTCGAGGATGAGCAACTGCGGCTCGTGCATCAACGTTTGCGCGATCCCGAGCCGTTGCTTCATCCCCAATGAATAAGCCTTCACGCGCTTGCGTTCTTGCCCCGCCAAACCGACTTGCTCCAACACCTGCGCGATGCGCGCACGCGGCGCCTCATAAACTCGCCGCAGCACTTCAAGATTTTCTTCGCCCGTCAAATGCGGATAAAGTGAAGGCATCTCCACGAGCGCGCCAATCCTGCGCAAAATCACCATGCGCTCCGCGCGCAACGACTTCCCAAAAATTTCAATCTCGCCCGCGTGCGGCGTGAGCAGGCCGAGCAGCAACTTGATCGTCGTCGATTTGCCCGCGCCGTTCGGCCCGATGAAACCATAAATATCGCCCGCGCGAATCGCGAGATCGACTTCACGCACGACCGGCGTTTTGTTATAGCTGAAACTCAATTGCTGAGTGCGAACGATTTCTGCCATCGCATACGCTTTCAAAAGTTGAACTGCATCTCAATAGCAAAAGCTCATGGGCGCCTGCCGGGCTGTGAACTTTACCCTGGG
>JABWAN010000551.1 GCA_013361015.1 Candidatus Zhuqueibacterota bacterium
AAACCACACCAAAGCCGGTGGCAATTTGATCCCAAATGCTCCAATCCAGTTTCAGGCCGAAGACGGCAAAACTCTGCGCTGGAACCGGCAGCGCGAGCTGCAGCAGGGCGTGCAAAATCCAAAAGCCCAGCCAGGCAATAAATGCACGCCAAGCCAGCCGCGCGTTGTCATTGCGATCGTCCGCAAGGCGGAGTTGCGGCAGAGCAAGCTTGGTGTGACGCAGTGCTTTCGGCAGGATGAAATAGGTCACGAGGCTCCACGCGGAGACGATTAACACAAGGACCAAAGGCAGGCTCCAACCGAACCACGAAAGATAATTTATCTTCTCCCGACCCGGTACTTCGAAGATTTGTGCCGCGCCCAGTATCAGCGCATTGGCCGGACTTCCCACCATTGAGCCAATCCCGCCGAGATTGCAGCCGTACATAGCGATGATGGCGCTGGCAGTAATCAAACGGCGTGCGTGCGGCGCTTCGTAGCGCTGCTCCAAGCTCAGGCGCAAAGCTTCGAGCATTGGCAATAAGGTGAGCGCGGTTAAAAAATTCGGCATCACCATGGCCATGAGCGCAGCCGCAACGATGATATAGAGCAAGAGCGTTCTAAAAGACCGTTCATGGCCATGAAACAAGCGCACAAAAAAAGCCTCGGCCAGTCCGTGACGCACACTCAAACGCGAAAGCAAAAAAACCGTGCAGTAGATAAAGAGCAAAGACATGTGCGCTGCTTCCCATACTCAGAAAAAAATGAAGGTCACCAGCATGAAACTCGGAATCAAAATCAGCAGGGAGTAAAGCATGTAGCCGAAGAAACTCGGCATTTTGATTCCGCTTTCTTCGGCGATGGATTTCACCATGAAGTTGGGGGCGTTGCCGATGTACGTGTTCGCCCCCATAAAGACCGCACCGCACGAGATGGCTTTGAGATAAATTTCATTTTGTGCAATTAGGGCATGAATGGCTTCTAGCTCCGGTTGGGCCGGATAGAAGCGGCCGAGCGCGGTATTCAGAAACGTCAGGTAGGTCGGCGCATTATCCAAAAAGCTTGAGAGACTGCCGCTCGCCCAGAAATAATGCCACGGCTCGCGCACCGCGCCGATAATAAAAGCCAGTGCGCCTTCAGTTCCTGCGCGCAGCATGGCAAGCATGGGAATGATGGTCACGAAAATTCCGGCGAACAGAATTGCCACTTCTTGAATCGGCCCCCAGGTGAAGCCGTTGCCTTCGCGAATTTCTTTGGTGGTAAATTTCAAACTCAACAACCCCATGGCGATGAGCAGGAGATCGCGCAAGACATCTTGCGCCGCCAAGTCCACGCCGAGAACCTTAAACTCGCCCAGTTTGACCAAGCCACTAAACAGCACGCCGCCAATGATGCCGGCCAGAAAAATCAAATTGTGCAACCCGCGTATGCGCAAAGCCGCAGAGCGCTCGTGGGTTCCGGCGTGGCCCTTTGTGCCGGTTTCGCGGTTTTGCATGATTTTATCGAAGACAAAGAACAGTGCCAAAACGATAATAGACACCACCAACATTTCGGGCAGTAATTTGAGTGTCCAAAAAAACGGCACGCCGTGCAGAAAGCCGAGAAACAATGGCGGGTCTCCCAACGGCGTGAGCGCGCCGCCCATATTACTGACGAGGAAAATAAAAAAAATGACGACATGGGTGATACTTTTGCGGCCGGCATTCATTCGCAATACCGGCCTGATCATGAGCATCGACGCGCCCGTCGTGCCCACCCACGAGGCGATGACTGTTCCAATCGCAAGCATGGCAGTATTGGCCGCCGGCGTTCCTCGCGGCGCACCTTCCAACAAGATTCCACCGGCGACGGTATAGAGCGACCACAGCAAAATTATGAATGGGATATAGTCTTTCAATATGATGTGAATGATTTCGTGCCACGCGTGTCCGTGATAACTCAGCAGGAAGGGAACGGCAAACAAAAGCGCCCACGCCGCGGTCACTTTGCCGAAGTGATGATGCCAAAAATGCGGAGCAAGTAACGGAAAGAGTGCGATCGACAAGAGAATGCCGACAAACGGGAGGCCGCTCCATAACGCCAGTGCGCGTCCCAAGTCTTCTCCGTGAGAAACGACAGCAGAACGAGTTGAATCAGAAACGCTGCTTGCGGCCTGACGGGCCGTAGGAGCAGAGGTCGTTACAAGCGAGGAGGTCGCATGCTCTTTCGCGGAAAGCAACAAGGGATTGAACAACAAGGTCAACATGACAACAGCCAGCAATAGCATGATAGGAGACCGTGACATAGTTTGTTCCTTGGCTGAATTTTGAGACAACGACCGGCACGCTGAATCTGAAAGCCACGAGCATACCACATTTTTGCACTAAAATCAAAGCGGAATTTGGTGGGAAGTTGTTCCGTAGTGGCGAGTTTGTTGGAAGAGAATCCAACCAGCGAGAGCGGATAATGTGTCATCTCCGCCGTGCACATTCGGCGACGGCGTATTGCTGCACTCGAAGTGTTTCTCCACAAATTCTTGCTTCATTACGAGCGATGCGATGTTACTTTTTCCGTTGAATCTCCTTGCTCTGACATGGTAGCCTCGCAATCCAACCCAATGCGGAACTGCCGCCCAAGACAATTTCAGATTTTGCGCTCAACAGTAGGTCTGCGGGCAGTGCGGAGTGAATTCAAATTATCCAATCAAAAAGCCTAGTAACGGTCTGCTATTGCACAGAATAAACCGAAAAATTTTACTTGCTACGGCGCAGGCGCTTGATTATATTCTTGCCACTTTTATGAGCATGGCCCATACTGCAAAAACGTCACGACATCTTAGGCATGGCCAGGTTTCGGCTGTGCTTTTTTTTTGCACGAGGTATTCATGTTTATCACGTTCTCATAAATGCTCAACGCCGCGCGATTCCGCATAATTCACAGCTACACTTGGAAAATGTCTGCGCGACGCGAAGCAAATTTCTTACTGTTCTGAAGGAGGCAAGCTGTATGAAGGTCAGAAGTTTTATGAAGCTGGTTGGTGCCGTTCTTGTTCTTGCATTCGTGTTTGGCTGCGCCGAAGCGCCCAAGCAAGACATCGAAGCAGCACAAGCAGCTCTGCAAGCGGCGAAGGCAGCCGAGGCTGATCGTTACGCCGCGGATCAATTCAAAGCCGTGCAAGATTCGTTGGATGCCGCGATGGCTGAAATCCAACAACAAGACTCGAAGTTCGCGCTGATGCGCAACTACGACCGCGCCAAGGCGATGCTGCAATCCGCATTAACCGCGGCCAATGCCGCGGCGCAAGCGGCAGCGACAAACAAGGAAGCGGCCAAAGTTGAAGCCGACACCTTGAAAAAGCAGTTGGAAGGCAGTATTGCGGCCGCAAAGGAACTGATGAAGAAGGCTCCGAAAGGCAAAGAAGGACGCGCTGCGCTCGAGATGATTCAAAACGACATCAATACGTTGGAAGCTTCCGTGGCGGAAATCACCAATGCTTTCAGCAGCGGCGATTTTCTCACCGCGAAAGACAAAGCGCAAGCGGGCGTAACCAAGATCAATTCGATCATCGAAGAATTGAACAACGCCATCGCCAAAACCAAGCGCCGTTAAGCGCCGTTCCGGAGCTTTAGCTTTGCAAATTAAACCTCGGCTGGGAGCAGGCTCTTGCCTCCCGTCGAGGTTTTCTTGTTTAGATCGACCACCACTACTGATTAAATCAAAGATGGCAATGAAGGCAGAGGATTTGCTGAAAAGAATAGCCAGCGTCATTGCACCCACGTTGAAAAGAATCGCCAGCTTCGCGGTCTCCGCGTCGAAGAAAACTGCCGGTGCAATTGTGCCTGCGTTGGTAAAAATTGCCAACGTCCTTGTGCCCGCGTTGAAGAAAATTGCCGGCGCAATTGTGACTGCGCTGGTAAAAATCGCCAACGTTATTATACCGGCATTGAAAAAAATCGCTGGCGCTGTGAAGCCGTGGCTGGAAAAATGCGTGCATGCCGTGACGCCAAAGAGGATCTTGGTCACGGCCTCACTTTTGATGGGAATACTTTGTGTCACGCTTGTCTATGTTTTGCTGGTTTCCGAAGCTCCGCCGCTCACGGCTTTTGAGAAAGCGCGCCACGCGATTAGCCAAGCGCGCCACGCCGAGGCCGCGATTTATGCGCCCGATCTTTTGCAGGAAGCCGAATTGAGCTGGGAGCGTGCGCTCACGAACTGGGAGCAGGAAAGCCAAAAGTGGCGGCATCAACGCAGGTTTCGAGCGGCAACGATCGCCACGATCAAAACCACGCGCCTGGCAGATTCCGCGGCGGCCGTGGCAATGGTGCACAAAGACTCTTTGCAGTGGCTGGCGGCAACTGGTATCAGCCTGGTCAAGGCACGGATTGAGACGCTGCGCACGCAATTTGAGACCTTGCCCATGCAATCGCAGTTGCGCATTCGCTTCATGATGGGCGAATTGGCGATTATTGAAAGTGAGCTGGCATTTCAGCGCGAAGATTTTGTGCAAGCAGTCGCGCGCTACCAACATGCGGCTGAGCACGTGGGCAGCGCCGGTGACGAAGCCATGAAAACCCTGCACGCCTACTTGGGCGATATTCCCAAATGGCAAAAGTGGGCGACGGAAACCATCGACTGGTCGAAGCAACAGCAGGACGTGGCTATCATCGTTGACAAGATTGCGGCGCGTTCGAAGATTTATAAAGCGGGCGAATTGGTCGTTGAGTTTCCCATTGAGCTGGGCCCATATTGGGTCGGGCATAAAAAGG
>JABWAN010000552.1 GCA_013361015.1 Candidatus Zhuqueibacterota bacterium
TGAACAGGAACAGCACAGCAACTAAACGTTTCTTCATCCTATCTCTCCCGTGAGTGAGATGATTAAAAGTGCCGGTTTGGACGGCGTGAGTTGTTCTTCGCGTCAGTTTTCTAGAATACTCTTCTTTAATGTGATTCCGAGGCATCATTGCTATCGTGGAAAAAAACTTTCCATGATTTTTGCCAAGCATGAGAGGGGTTTCCAGAATAGCATTTCCTAGACGCTGTCTTCTCAATACAACAAGACCATCTTCTTCACTTGAGTAGCATGGTTTGTTTCGAGCCTGTACAAATACACGCCGCTCGCCAATTTTCCGCCGCGATCGTCTTTGCCGTTCCATTGCATAGCGTACGAACCTGCCGGCTTCAGCTCGTCAACCAGCGTCGTGATGAGTTGCCCCGCGAGGTTGTAGATCGCGATCTTCACCCGCGCGCGTTCCGGCAGTTGATAAACGATGCGCGTTGCGAAATTCGTTTGCCCGGCGAGTACGGGATTGGGATAATTTTGCAGCAACGCAAAGGCAGTCGGCAGTTCCCCGCTCGGGTTTGGCTCCGCAACGGTGGTGGAAGTTTCTCCGAGGTCAAGCAATGCTTGCCGCATCACCTCGGTGGCTTGCGCGTTCGGCGAAAAGTAAAGCGGGAAATCGAGCACAATGAATTTCGGATCAGTGCTAATGTGCCGAATTGCAATGGGCTGGCCGTGAAATGCGGAAGGAGGTTGCGCGGAGGAGCGATAGGTATAAAGTGTCTGCACCGGTGCGCCGGCCGCAAACGCGGATAGAATTTCCATTGCGAGCAGATTATTGTTGAACAGCGACGCTTTGGCGGGATCGAGATCGACAGAAGGATAGTTCGAAAGCATTGCGTCCGCGCCTTTGAAATCACGGTCCACCCCGCTGCCGATACGCGCGTTCGCAATCTTCAAAGCGTCATGAACAAACTCGCCGGCGTTGAAGGTTTTATTCAACCCGGCTTTGCTGGAGAGATTGTCAATCAATCCCCACCCCACGAGTAACAAGTGCCCTCCGTTTTGCAGATATTTTTTCAACGCCAAAGTATCGTTGCTCATCGCACGGCTGGGCGGCGAAACGTCGCTGTGTACGATCACCGTTGAGTAGATGCCCATATCCGCATCCGTAGCGGACAATTGTTGCTGCGCGCTGTCCGCAGCATCCCATTGCGCTGCGAGATTGAAACCTTGCAAAATGGTTTCATAAAAAGTATCGACCTGCTCGTCGGAAGGCTGCAACGGCCTTGCCGCGCCGTCTTTCGTAGCGTCGATGATCAAAATACCGCGGTCGTGCGTGGCCAGTTGTCCGCGCCGCGCACTGGAAAGCGCACTTTCATTGCCCTCGCGATCGCGCGCTTTGATCGAATAGCGATACAAGGTATGCGGCTGCGCAGTGTTGTCAATAAAGCTCTCGAATTGCGCCGGCACGGTGAAACTCTGCTCGCTGGCGTCCGGCGCGCGTCGCGTGATGACGTATTCCGTCAAATCAAGCTCGCGGTTCGCGGTCCACACGAGGCGAATATCCACAGGTGTTGAAGTGAGGTCGAGCCCACGGGGTGTTTGAGGAAGGACTTGCGGTGTGGCCAGCACTTCAGCGGAAAAAACGCTTTCATTACCTTCCGCGTCCAGCGCGGAATAACTGAGATAAATGGGTTGATTCGGTGTGAGACCGGTGAGCATGTATGTAGTCTCATTGCCCACGGCCACAATGCTCTGATAAAAGAGTGAATCAGGATGTCGCCACGTTACGCGATAGCCCGCAAAGTCCGATTCGGAGTTCGAGGCGGCCCACGACAAGGCGAGCGCAGTGCCGTTGCCGGCATCTTGCACCGTGAGTGGAGCGGTCGGAGTTGCCGGTGCGAGTGCCATGCAGGCCAAGCCCGCAACGGAAAGCCGCGTGACTTGCGCGGTATAACTCGGCGACATGTTCGCAAGGATATCCGTGCTGCTGTGCTGATGTTCCAACCGCTCTGCCGGCTCGGTGAAACGC
The DNA here is from genome assembly GCA_013361015.1 of Candidatus Zhuqueibacterota bacterium. Taxonomy (GTDB): domain Bacteria; phylum Zhuqueibacterota; class Zhuqueibacteria; order Zhuqueibacterales; family Zhuqueibacteraceae; genus JABWAN01. The sequence continues at coordinate 2,000 of JABWAN010000552.1, forward strand.
ACAGCGGCATAGCCGTTGTCATTGAATGGAATGTGATCGCCGCCACGACCGGGGCGGTCTTGCGCAGGAATGAGATTGACCGTCATGCTCGGCACGTATTGCTCGCCTTTGAGTTTGAAATAACGCGCGAGCTGGCGTGAAGGCGAATTCGAAGGCCCGAGGCTAAAATGGCGCACGCTCGTGCTGTCAATATTGCCGTCCGGGCCGATGATGTTGCCGATGACGTCGTTGGTGAGCATGCCGTCGATACGGAGGTTATTTGCGCGCGCGAAATTCGCATAGGCGATACTACCGAAGAGGCCCTCGTCTTCGCCCGTGACCGTCATGAAAATGAGCGAGGCGTCGAATTGCAGTTTGCTCATGACCCGCGCAATTTCGATGGAAGCTGCGGTGCCGGAGCCGTCGTCGTTCGTGCCGGGCGCAAAGACGTTCGCATCGCAGCCCTCCGCATTGCGATTGTCCATGTGGCCGCTCACAATGAAATGGCGATCTGGCGCGAGCATGCCCGGCAATGTCGCCATGACGTTCGCGTGCAAGCCGGCGCGACCGCAGATATTCGCGTTGAAGAGAAAAAACTCTGGCCGGAGCACACCGCCGGTGGCCACACGCGTTTGTTCAAATTGGCTTTTGATCCACCGCCGCGCCGCGCCGATGCCACGCGTGCTCGAAACCGTATCGGAATTGCTGTGGCGCGTTTCAAAACTTTCCAACATTGCGAGATCGCTGCGAATGCGCTGCGCTGACACCGAATCCACCAGCGCCTGGATTTTGGGATTCGCCGGCGTGCCGCGATAAAAGTCCGCACGCTGCATTTGCTGTGCGTGGCCGCCTTCCACAGAGACGAGTGTGCTAGCTGCAAAAAACAAGGAAGCGCAAGTGCATACTTTTGATTGGCGCATGGTTGCCTCCTTTTGACAAAACGTTTCCGGTTCTATGTTGATTGGTGTGGGTAGCCAATCACAAGATCACTAAACTTCTTTGTCGTACTTTGCCTGACGCCGAAGGCGTCACAGAAGAAAGCCCAGGGTGCCCAGTTTCTGGGCACCCTGGGAAACATGTTGTCAATAGCTGAGAAGCCCAACGGCCTTCGATAAACTACATTAGTGTCTAATGAGTTGAATCAGTGCAAAAAGAGCAAAGATTTTTGTAAGCGGATTCATAGGGGAAGCGGATAAAGCACGATGCTTTTTGCTTTGTCCGCTTACCTCAAAATTCGCTTACAAAAGCCTTATGAATTGCGACTCGTTCGCGTTGCGAGTATGGTGATCGGTGCGAAAGGATAGCGACACATGTCAGGTATTGAGCCCTTTCAGGGTTCTCACAAATTGCGGCTTTGGGCCCAGGGTGTGCTTCGCACTACCCTGGGCTTTCACATCCAACGCCTTCGGCGTTATCAAAGCGCACTTACCCACACGAACCAACATGGAACCACGTTTCCCTCTCGGGTTGGATGAGGTTTTGAAATAGCAACGTGACTTCCGCCAGGCCGTTGCAATACGGCTCGAGCTTATTTCACCAACAAAACTTTTTGCACCGTTTGCATGCCGCCGCTCTGGGCGCGCAAAAAATATAGGCCCGAGCGCAGCGGTGCGTGCGCAGTACGCCATTGCGCGAACCATGAGCCGCCTCCGGCTTCGTGCATAGGCAGCTCGGCGACTTGCGCGCCCGTGAGATCGCAAAGCATGAGTCGCGGCGCTTCATGCTCAGCAACACGCGCGGCGCGCAAAAAGATATTCAACTCTGTACGAAACGGATTCGGATGCGTGAAGAGCGTGAACCCGCTCGGTGTGCGCCCAGTTTGTTCCACTGCCACGCTCGTGCGCCCGAAAAAGCAGTTGAGGCCTCCCGCCTCTTCGCCGATCAAAGCATCAAGCCGGCCATCGTTGTTCAAATCTGCCAGCACCGGCGCACTGTCGGCGCCCACCTGCAAGCCGCCGAACTCGCGTTGCACCAATTCGAAGGCATCGCCGAATTGGGGCGAGGTTCCGCGATAGTATAGGAGCCGGCCGTTCCGTTGTCCGATAAAAAGATCGAGGATGCCGTCGCGATCCCAATCATAAAAAAACGGCTTGCTGTCTATGGTCCCGGTTACGGGTTGAAACTGCGATTTGAACGCGAAGCTGGGCGCAGTCGCGCTGCCAACGTTTTCAAAAAATGAGATCGCCCCGTTGGTGACGACGCCCACGGCGAGATCGAAATCGCCGTCGTGATCGAGATCGGCAAACTGCGGAGCGCTGTACAAGCCCATGTTGAGGTTTTCGAACTGCGGCGTTTTGAGCACGAAGGCCGGGCTTTGTGGCGAGCCTTTGTTCTCAAAGAATGCGAGAGTTCCAGTATAATTGCCGGCGAACAAATCATAGTCGCGATCGGCATCAATATCCACTAACGTAGGGGTGATGACGTAGCCATTGATATGGAGATTGGGAAATTTATTTGGCGCGTCGCGAAAAGCCGGGGCCGCTAGTGCGCCGAAGTTTTCAAAGAAAAGCAACTCGCCGTCGAACGAGCCGAGCGCCAAATCCCAATCGCCGTCGGCATCCAAATCGGCCAGGGCCGGCGTTGCGTTACTGCCGAGATCCAGCAGCGAGAGAAAATTGTCCGTGCGCAATCGGAACTCCGGTGCTGTGCGGTAGCTTTCATTTCTATAAAAAAGAAAATGGTTTTGATTTTGATTCCACACGGCGGCAAAAAAATCCGTGAAGCCGTCGCCGTCCACGTCGGC
>JABWAN010000553.1 GCA_013361015.1 Candidatus Zhuqueibacterota bacterium
CCACCCGGAATTCATGCAAGTGTCGGCCTCCTCTTCCGTGCCCGGAACCGCAGGTTGGTGGCGTACCGCCGCGCGCCGCGGCGACGCGGAAGATGAAAAAGCGGTTTTTAGCCATCAGATCGATTATGATTTTTTCGCGACGCTCTGCATCGAACTGGCGGCGGGCAGATTCTTGTCGCACGAATTTCCCAGCGACAGCGCGCAGGCTTTCGTGTTGAATGAAGCCGCCGTAAAAGATTTTGGCTGGGAATCTCCCGCAGCAGCGCTAGGCCAAAGCTTTGTCTGGCTGGGCGCCGGTCCGGAGAATGCAAAGAGAGGAACCGTTGTCGGTGTGGTAAAGGATTTTCATTTCCGCCCGCTTTACGAAGAGATCGCGCCCGCAGTGTTTCATCTTATGCCGTGGGGAAGCGAGCGGCTCGTCGTACGTGTGCGGCCGCATAGCATGGAGCAAGCGCTCACGATTCTCAAAACGCAATGGCAGAAGTTCGATCCGCTGCACCCTTTATATTTCTCTTTTTTGGACGAGCAGGTTGAGGCGCAATACGGCGCTGAAACGCGCTTGCTCAAAATCTTTAGCCTCTTCTCCGCGTTCGCGATTTTTATTTCCTGTCTCGGCCTTTTCGGGCTGGCCTCGTTTACAACGGAGCAACGCACCAAAGAAATCGGCATTCGCAAAGCGCTGGGCGCATCCGTGCCCAATATTATTCTCATGCTCTCAAACGGTTTTACGCGATTGGTGCTGATTTCATTCGTCATCGCCGCGCCGATTGCGTGGTGGGCGATGAAGCAATGGTTGCAAAATTTCGCCTATCGCCAAGCGCTCGGCCTCAACGCATTTATCTGGGCCGGCCTGCTGGCATTGGGCATTGCATGGCTCACCGTGAGCTATCAATCGCTCAAAGCGGCGCTGGCGAATCCAGTGGAAGCATTGCGGTACGAATAACCTCTCCATACGGAAATCGCGATTCTCAATATGGCAACGTTGAGATACGAGTCGTGATAAAAACCCTATAAAGAGTGATGATTCTGTTATGCTCTATAGCCCGTTCCACCCTTTCTCTCAGGAAGAGAAGGGCTTTTTGTGTCTATCCCACAAGCCGAGCCGGAACCAAAAAGAGAAGGCCACGGAATCACACGGAAGAGCACGGAATTTATGCGCTGACAAAGATGAGTTCTTTTCGTGAGTTTCCGCGTAATTCTGTGGCTAAATTTTTTGCTCTTTTTGCACTGAATTTATTTTTAGATACTAAAGGAGATGCCATGAGTTTGAAAGAGATTCTGCAAAGCCTGGTTGAAAAGAGTGTCCCGATTTTGTTGAATGATAGCGAGAAAGACTGGGAAGCCGGCGAGCTGTTGAGCAAACTTTCCGAGCGCACACTAAAGACCCAAGCGCACCTGCAGCACGGCTTGTATATCGCGGAGATCAACGAGGGGGGCTATCTCGGCCGGGTGATGTTCAAGGTAAAGCCAAAAGCCTGAGTAAAAACGAGCGCCCAGCAACAGTGCGCAGCCGCCGGTGGTCTTTGTAATAAGCACGGAATACTGCCGGCCGAAGGCTGCTTGCAGACAACTGGAGAGAGCATGCTCAAAAGCTCTCTCATCATCGCGTTACGTAATTTGCTGCGCACAAAACTTATTCTTTCATTAACCTCGCCGGATCGGCGATCGATGCGCAGCAATTGCATGCCACCCATGCGGACTCTTTATGAATTCTGCGATTATACTTTGCTGAACGGCGATCCTGCCACGGCATTGGCGCAACCCTTCGCTCTTGTGCTCACTGAATCATTTGACCCAAGCCTCGCTGGCGCTCGAGTTGACGAGCAACGGGCCACTGCTCGCTTGCTTGTTTGGCCTGCTCCTGCGAGTTGGCTTGCTGGCCGGTTTGTACCTGCCGTAGTGCTGTCGGGTTTCGAGCCATCACGGTGTTGAAAGGAGATTGCAAATCCGGCAAAAAAGCGCAGCGTCGCGCATCGGTCTGTTTGTGTTTAGAATTGCGCGTTCTATTGCTTTGATTGGCGCCACGCTCATCATAAAAACAACTGTGCCACAAGCAGCAGAAAGATCTCGGTTACGCCCATGAGCAAGTGCTGATCTTTGATGTGATCGATCAGGCCATGAGCTCGAGCTTGGAAATTTTCCGACAAGAGTTGAGGGCGCGCGGCGCATTTGTTTCCGTGGCGCGAGCCGGTAATGTTCCTGATCAAACTTGTGGCCGCACGCGCGTTCGCCCGGAAGGCGTGTCCGATGAAGATAGCTGGATTTGGAGCGCGCTTGCTCTGAGTCCCGAGGCTGTGCCCACGCAGGGCATGCAAATCGCGCAGGGAAGAGATTTATTTAGTCAGATCACGCTCGCGCGGCCCACGAAACATGCAAAACACACGAAGAGTTTTTTCGCGTCTTCCGTGTGTTTCATGGGCGCAAGTTTGAATGTGGCTATTTGGAACGAGAGCCACAGAGTTTGAGAAGTTTATTCTGTGTTTTGTCCCTCAAGCGCTTACCGGAGGCAGAGCATGTTTGCAAACTACCTTAAAATTGCCCTGCGCACTTTATTGCGCGGGAAAACCTACACGGCGCTCAACGTGTTCGGCCTTGCCATCGGCTTGACGTGCTTTGGCCTGATTGCCGCTTGGGTGATGCACGAATTAAGTTATGATCGCTTTCACAAAAAGCACGAGCGCATTTATCGCATTGCCGGCAATGTGAAAACCGACGCCGAGACGTTCGACCAGGCGGTGACCGCACCACCCATGGCAGAGGCATTGAAGCAGGATTATCCCGAAGTGGAAAACGCCGTGCGGCTGTACATGAACGATTGCATCGTGCGTTATGGCGAAAAACAGTTTTTAGAGGAACGCGTGCTGCTCGCGGATCAAAGCTTGTTCGACATGTTTGATTATCGTCTGAGCGCAGGCGATTTGCGCACGGCTTTGCGCGAGCCGTACAGCCTCGTGCTCACGCAATCCCTTGCCGAAAAGTATTTCGGCGCAGAGAACCCTCTCGGCAAAACCATGACGCTGTATTTGCTCGATCCCAGCGGCAATGGCGCACCATACAAAATCACCGGCGTGATGCCCAATCCGCCCCGGAACGCGCATTTCACGTTTAACATGCTCGGTTCGTTCAACACGTTTGAAACCGCGAATCCGCAGGCGCGCACCTCCGAATGGCGATACTTTTGGAACGGCTTTTACACGTATGTGTTGTTGAAAGAAGGCGTGGACCCCAAAGCCTTCGAGCGCAAGCTGCCGGATTATGCCGAACGCTATCTCGGCGAAAAAATGCGCGAGCTGAAGATGTTTTATATTTTCGCGCTGCAGCCGCTGGCCGACATTCATTTGCACTCGCGTCTGCGCTACGAAATTCAGCCCACGAGCAGCATGAGCACGGTATACATTTTTGCGACGGTGGGCTTGTTCATTCTGTTGATCGCCTGCATCAACTACATGAATCTCACCACCGCGCGCTCATTGGGCCGCGCCAAAGAAGTCGGCGTCAAAAAGGTGCTTGGCGCCGTCAAGCCGCAACTGCTCCGGCAATTTCTCGTGGAGTCTACTTTTGTGGCGGCGCTCGCGTTGGGGCTTTCAATCATTCTTATGGAACTGTTGCAGCCGTTCTTTTTCGATCTCACCGGAAAAGCGCTCGCGCCTTTCTTTTCAAACAAATTATTGCTTCTCCTTGCCGGCACTACTTTGCTGGTCGGTTTACTCTCCGGACTTTATCCGGCTTTCTTCATCTCCATGTTCCGGCCGGCGCAGGTGTTGAAAGGCTCGTTCAAGTCTTCCAAATCCGGCATCGCGTTGCGCAAAGGCTTGGTGGTTGTGCAATTCGCCATCGCCATCGTGCTGCTCGTCGGTATCGGTGTGGTGAAAGCGCAGATAGATTTTATTCGCAACAAGGATTTGGGTTTCAATAAAGAAGAACTGCTCATCCTCAATGTCAACGGTTTTTCCGAAGTACAAAACGGCATTCAGCCGTTCCGCGACGAGTTGCGGTCGAATCCATCGATTACGGGCGTCACCATCTCGCGCGGATTGATCGTTGGCGGCTTGAGCAATTCTCACGTCGAAACTGTTGATGGCAGCGGCAAATCGGTTTCGACCAGCATTTACCGACATCAAGTCGGCTATGATTATCTGGAGGTGTATGGCATGAAGCTGGTCGCCGGCCGCAATTTTTCTCCGCAAACGCCGGGCGATACGGTGGGCAGCGTTTATATTGTGAATGAAGCGGCGGTACGCGTCTTGGGATGGAACGATCCGCAACAGGCTTTGGGAAAACCGTTTCGTAGCGGCAGTGTGAGCGGGACGGTCATTGGCGTGGTGCAGGATTTTCATTTCACGACTCTGCAAGAGCGCATCGAGCCGGTCGCCATCAGCCCGACGCGACCCAACCAGTTTTCGCGCATTTCTGTGCGGCTCAACACCGCGCGGGTCGCGGCGACAATAAAATTTATCGAGCAAGCATGGCGCAAGCATTTTCCCACTGCGCTGCTGCAGCACTCGTTTTTTGATGAACGTTTGGAGAGGCAGTATCAAGCTGAAAAGCTGTTTGGCAAAATTTTTACGGTTTTTGTCGTGCTGTCACTCGCCCTCGCGGGTCTCGGCTTGTTCGGCTTGGCCGCTTACGCCGCCGAGCAGCGCACAAAAGAAATCGGCATTCGCAAAGTGCTCGGCGCCTCGGTGGCAAATGTGATCGGCTTGCTGTCCAAAGATTTT
>JABWAN010000554.1 GCA_013361015.1 Candidatus Zhuqueibacterota bacterium
CTGCGCAGCGGGTTGATGGCGGGCGCGTGCATCATCGGCGGAGTCATCGCTTTTGTGGCGGGCGCGCCGCCGCTGCTTTGGCTCGGGTTGTTTGCTTCAAGCGTGGTCTTTTTCTTCTTTGGGAAGTGAGTTGGTGTTCGCGCAGGCGTTGCGAAAACATGAAATGCGCAAGGATGCAGTTTTGCGGCAAGGTGGCAGCCATGAAAAACTCCAAACGATATCCCCTCATATTGGCGCACGGCATTTTCCGGCCGGACTATTTGGTCGATTCGCTATTTCGCAAGCTCAATCTCTCTTGGTCTGAATTCAGCCATCTCGGTGATCGGTTTCACTACTTTAAAGGCATTGCCAGCTTTTTGAAACAGCATGGCTTCGAAGTTTATAACACCAGCGTCAGCTTCGCTGCGGAAGTGGAAACCAGAGCGGAGGATTTGCGCCGCGAGCTTTCGAAAATACTCGCGACCACCGGCCACGAAAAAGTCCACATCATCGGGCATAGTATGGGTGGTTTGGATGCGCGCCACATGATCCTCATGGAAGACATGGCCGCGAAAGTCGCAACCCTCACCACGATCGGCACGCCGCATTTAGGTGCGAGCCTGGCAGACCGTTCGCTGCAGAACGGCTTCGGCAAAATCATCGACTCTTTGCGCAAAGTCATCAATTTGGATGGCATCAAAAGCTTAACGACCGCGGCCTGCAGCGCGTTCAATAATTCTGCCCGCGACGCCGAAGCTACCAACGCGGTCTTTTATCAAATTTATTATAGCTCGCAAAAACGTGAATTGACCTTTCTGCCTTTTCAAAAGACGTGGCAGATCATTTATGAAAAAGAAGGCGACAACGACGGCCTGGTCTCCGTCGTTTCACAGAAATGGGAGGAGCGCTTGAAAGGAAAAAACGGCGCGTGCAAAACCATCGTGCAAAAGGAATTTCCCGTGCCCGCGGACCACGTGAATCAAATGGGGTGGTGGCATTTGAATCGCGAGCCGGAATGGTGGAATTGGGGCGTCTTTAAAGAGAAGAAGGAGTACGAAATGACAATCAAGCAGATCTATTTGCAGATCGCACGCGAAGTGCAAGAACACGTAGCGGCTGCGTGAATACGCGGCCGGCTTTGTCACTTTTCCCTTCCGCAACTCACTTGCGCTTCAATACCTCCTTGCTAAAAACAACCCATCCGTCCGCTGCTTAATTCCGAACATTGGGGGCGGCACGACTCTCTCCGGTAAAGTCCTGCCGCGGTGAAAATAGCCGACGCATGAGTATCTAAAAGATAAATTCAGTGCAAAAAATTTAGCCACAGAATTACACGGAAACTCACGGAAAGAAACTCATTTTTGTCAGTGAACAAATTCCGTGCTCTTCCGTGTGATTCCGTGGCCTGATCTTTTTGGTTTCGGCTCGCCCGGCCCGTGCTTTTGCGTTTTGTATTGGGCGGAAAAAATGAGACCTTCGCGTCCGAGAAAGCGAGCGAAGTCGAACTTTGCAGCATCCGGGCGATTGCAAGCTTCGGTATCGAATGCGATTCTCATTGCACAAAGATTTGCAAAGCCCGACTTCGCCGTTATCTGTTAATTGGGAATGCATCCTGGCTTTGCACAAACATGCGAGGCAGCGTGATCCGAAAAGTCTTTCCGAATCGCAATGTCGCATTGCTGTTTTACGGGCAGTTGATTTCGCACATCGGCGACAGTTTGTATTTGATCGGGTTGATGTGGTTGGTACTGGAACTGACCGGCTCCAAAGCGGCAATGGGTATTGTGGCGATGATTTCGTATTTGCCCATGCTGCTGTTCGGCATGTTTGCGGGAATTTTAGTCGATCTCGTTGATCGGCGCAGAGTCATGCTGGCTTCAGATCTATTGCGCGCCATAACGGTCGGACTGCTCGCAGTGACGCTCGGGCTGGAAGCCACGACGCTCGGCGTGATCTTCGTTGTTTCATTCGCGCTGTCCACGTTCTCGACCGTCTTCAATCCGGCACGCGACGCGCTGTTGCCGGAATTGGTGGAGCGTGAGCAACTGTTGCGGGCGAATGCGCTCATGCAGGTTTCGCACTATGCCGCGATGTTGCTCGGTCCGGCGCTCGGCGCGGCGTTATTGGGAAGCCTCGGCCTCATTCATCTTTTCACTTTCGATGCTTTGTCGTTCGTGGCCTCCTTTTTCGCGCTCACTCTGCTGCGCACGAAAGTGAGCGCACGCATACAAATCGGTGCGGAGGTTTTGCGCGGCCATTTCATGGAAATGGTGCGCTACATTCATCACGACCAACGGCTGCGCTTCATGTTGGGATTGACGGCGATCAACAATTTTTTCATCATGGGCCCGGCGCTGGTTGGCACACCGATTTTCGTAAAGGAAGTTTTGCAGCGCGGCGCGGCGAGCTATGCGTTGGTGGAATCGGCTTTGGGCTTCGGCATGCTGGCCGGCGCATTTGTGACGAACCTCGCGAGCCGGTACATGAACAAAGGCAGAATTCTGCTCGTGGGCATAATCGGCGACGGCCTCACGTATGCGGCGATCTATTTTTGTCACAGCCTGGAAGCATTGATGGCGCTCGTCGCTTTGCATGCGGTCGCGATTCCGATGATCGTAGTGCCGCGCACGGCATTGGTGCAAGAGTGGGTGGGGCCGGAACATCGCGGGCGCGTTTTCAGTTTGCTCAATGTCGCGGTGGTGGGCATGACCGCAATCTCCAATGCCGCGGCCGGCTGGCTCGCCGAACGCATGAGCAGCGCCGCCCTCTTCGGCATCTTTGGAGTGTTCGCCACGCTCTGCGGCGTCGTGGGTTGGGGCTACGCGAGACTGCGAAACGCGTGACATGTAGCTCCGGCTTCAAAAAAATTGCCGGTCGCATTCGTTTATCAGATCACTTTGGGCAGACCAAACCGGCACATTCGATGAAAGCTTTCACGTTTTTCGTGATTAGCGCGGGCACAAATGGGAAGGTTATTTTATGTGAGGCCTCAGCTATTGGTGAAGAAGATAGCATGGTCCGTTTGGAATGGCCGTGAGGCTCATCGCAGAGTGCTAGGTTGGTTTTTTTCTGTTCTGTCGCTGCTTCACCGAGGGTTCTTCTTTGCTTGTTTACCTCACCTTTCTCTCTTCGAGCGAGGTGACTTCGAGTTGAGAGCATGTGCGCCTCCGAGCATGATGGAAGCATAGCGCAGGCTTCCTGTTTGCACGAACCTGTTTGCAGGCTTTTGCTTTTTGAAATCTGCGCAGCGCTGTAAGTCACCTCGGTGCACTAGCCCCCTCGGTAAACAAGCGGAGACGACACGCAAGAACGAGCAGCGACAAAGCAAAAAAAGCATGGCTGAAATGCCTTCGGTATGGCGCCGAAAACCGAGCAGCTACCGCACGTAACTGTGGCGCCGCGCGTTTTTGTCGAACTAAGACTTGACAAGTTAAATCGGCTTTGCTATCTTAGCCGCAAATTTCAACCAAATTCCTCGCGATCAAAACACCTCGCAACAAAACTGCGCTTATCAATAACACATTCATTGCCGTGAAACCTATTGCTGCAATTCCTTCCAACCTCTGCCCAAATTTTTTCGGGCGGCTTGTTAATTCCAGCACATGCGAATAACCAAACATGAGTCGGCGATCTCGGATTTTGATGCAAGCTGTAACTCACAGCTTTTGTGGGCAACACTGCCGGAGGGACTAAACCAACAGATTCGAGTTTTTTCTTTGTTATCCGTTGCGAGAATTTTTTTGGAAGACCGGTGCGTTATGAAAGATCTGACCAAAATCGAGCAGAAGCAATTGCGTCATTTGATGCAAGAGCGCAAGGCGCGTTTGCGGCTGGAGCGAGAGGAAGAGCGTGAGGAGGAAGCTGGTGCGGAAGCGGAAGATGTGAGTTTGCGCGAGTCCCTGCTTCGCCAAATCGCAAAGGGCGTGTCGCAGCTTGTGATTGTCGGAGCCTTCGGTTCTCCGCCTTTGGCTTTCCCCACCCTTGATCGCCTTTTGATTCTGGCGCAGCGCGAAGAGTTGGAAACTTTGTTGTGCCTGAATAAAATCGACCTGCTCAAAAACCGCGCGGAGGCGGAGAGAATCGCGCGCGTCTATCGTAAATTGGACTATGCGGTGATGACCACCTCCGCGGCGACGGGCGAGGGTTTTGCCGAGCTTCGACATAAACTGGAACAGAAGCGCTCAATGTTGGTAGGCGATTGTGGCGTGGGCAAAACCGCGCTGCTTAAAGCGCTCGATCCCTACTACGAGCAAAAGCGCACGACACGCGATCTGATTCTATCCGTGAACAGCGGTGACCAGATCAACTGCTCCATTCATGAATACAAACTAGTCAACGCCACGGAAGTGCTCGAAGTCAACGGCGTGCCTCTGCACGAGCATTTGCATTTGCCGCATGAAGAGGTGCACCGTTATTTTCCGGAGTTTTTCGCGCCCAGCCGGGAGTGCATGGCTGACGATTGCCTGCACCTGCGCGAAGAAGATTGTGGCGTGAAGCAGGCCGTGGAAGACGGCGTGATTGCAAAGCATCGGCACGAGTCGTACATGAGAATCGTCGAGGCGCTGCGCTAAAGTCGTTTGAGGCTGGCCGCGATGTGCTCTTGTCAAACGCGCGAAGAGAGGTTGCGCGGATGAAAAAAATATTGCCTTTACAAAATAAATTGCTAATATTGGCGCGTCATTTTTGAAGACGAGGAGAGGAAAATGACGATGCTTGTTTTTATTCTTATCGAAAAC
>JABWAN010000555.1 GCA_013361015.1 Candidatus Zhuqueibacterota bacterium
AGCGTGGGTGTGCGCTTCAAAGGCAATGCTTCGTACGATCACCCCAATAACAAGAAGCCGCTGCGCCTCGGCTTCGATGAGTACGCCCCCGCCCAACGTTGGGACGGGCTGAAGAGCATCAATTTGAACAACTGCTATCAAGATCCCACTTTGATGCGCGAGAAGCTGCATTTGGATTTCTGCCGCGAAGCGGGCGTCGTTGCGCCGCGCGCCAACTACGCGAACGTCTATCTCAACGGCGAGCACTGGGGTTTGTACACGCTCGTCGAACAAATCGACAAAACTTTCCTCGACACACGCTTCCCGGAGAACGACGGCAATCTTTATAAATCCAACGACGGCCAGGAGCTGCCTTCGGATCTACTCTGGTATGGCGCGGCCGCGAGCGCCTATTATGACCGTTACGAGCTAAAAAGCAATGAAGCGGTGAATGACTGGAGCGACCTGGTGAGTTTTTTGGAGGTTTTGAATAATTCCACGAACCTGGACAATGCGCTGGGCGCGAAAATCAATTTGAGTAGTTTCTATAAAGCGCTGGCTGCGGATATCATGTTTGTGAACTTGGATTCCTATGTCAACTCTGGGCGCAATTACTATCTCTATCACAACCTCCGCGACAAGAAATTCGAATGGATTGTTTGGGACGTGAATTTGAGCTTCGGCAATTTTTTTAAAGGTGTGCCGGGCCGCAAGGACGAGCTGAGCGTGCTGTACGTGGCTGATGCCGCCTCTCGACCGTTGGTGAGCAAGATTCAACAAAGCGACAAGCTCAAGCAGGAATATTTAAAAACACTCTGTCAGATGTCGCAAGATTATTTTTCGACCGCGAGGTTGTTTCCGCAAATTGACAGCCTCGCCAATGCCATCCGGCCTTATGTTTATGCCGACACGAGAAAGCAATTCACGAATGCGCAATTCGAAACAAATCTTACCACCGACGTCGCCACCGGCTTGGGCAGCGGCGCCGCGGGCTTGAAATCTTTTCTCACTTTGCGCGAAGCGAATCTCAAGGCGCAGCTTGCCGACTTGAACGTGAGTTGCGCGCCGGCGCTCAAACGCGGCGACGTGGTCATCAATGAATTCATGGCCAGCAACGATTCTTTGATCGCCGATCCCCAAGGAGAATACGAGGATTGGATCGAGCTGTACAATAACACCGCCCACGACGTGGATCTCAGCGCGATGTATATTTCAGATAATGAGCTGCGGCCTACGAAGTGGCAGTTTCCGCAGAATACGAGCATTCCGGCGCACGGTTATTTGATCGTGTGGGCCGATGAAGACAGTCTACAAAGCGGCCTGCACGCCAACTTCAAGCTTTCCGCAAATGGCGAAAGCATTCGTCTCTCCGATACCGCGGGCGCGATAGTGGATTCCGTGCATTTCGGGCCGCAAACGGCCAACGTGGCGATGGCACGCGTTCCCAACGGCACCGGCCAGTTCGTCAAACAAACCGCGACGTTTACCGCGCACAATAGCGGCAGCAATGCCATCAATGAAAACGCCGGCGCTCAAATGCCGGAGCAATTTCGTTTGGCGCAGAATCATCCCAATCCCTTTTCCCGCAGCGTTGCGCCGGTCACGACCATTTCATATGAATTGCCCAAAGCGGCGTTTGTTACGTTGAAGGTTTATGATATTCTGGGCAAGGAAGTTGTGACCCTCGTGCAGAGGCAGCAAGGCGCGGGACGATACACCTTACGGTTCGAAGCAAAGTCTCTGGCTGCGGGCCTCTATTTGTATAAGCTGGACGCTGGAGAATTTGTGGCGATCAAGAAGATGGTTCTCGCGAAATAAGGATTGGTACATGTCACGTCGCGCCCTGCTCGCGGGGGGAATTGTGCTCGTAAGCCTTCTGCTTCTTTTCACATTGCCGCTGCGCATTCCTTACGCGATCAAAGTGCCGGGGAAAATTCTACCGGCAAGAGAATGGATCGTTGCTAAAGGAACGGACGGCAGATTGATGACCACGTTGGTGGATCATGCGTTGGGCGTTACTACCGGCTATGCCATTTTACAATTCGAGCGCGGCGACGCCGTCCAGTTCAGTTTGCACACCGCGCTGGCCAGCGGCGCCACGGTTGCTGCGAATGACACTATTGGGTTGGTTTCTTCCAGCAGCATGGAGAGGGAACTCTTGCGTCTTCGGGGCGAGCTTTCCGCGGCGCAAGCTTCATTGGAGCTCAGTCGCAGCGGAGAAAAAGAGGCCATCGTGGCCGAGGCCCGGCAGCAGCTCGCCCACGCGATGACCGCGGCAGACGAATATAACAAAACTCTGCAACGCCAAAAGGCGCTCTACGAGCAGCGTTTGATCTCGCAAGAGGAATATGATTTGGCGCAGGGCCAATCCCGCCTGTATGCCATTGCGATCGCGATCGCCGAAGCCAAGCTGCAATCCGTGCAAAGCGGTGCGAAACAGGAGGAACTCGAATTGGTGCACGCGCAGATCGCGGCTTTGCAAGGGGAGATCGAGGTTCTGCAGCGCCGGGCCACGACCGCCTTTACGCTGACCGCTCCATTTGCCGGTGTGACGCAACGCGCACCCTCCGGTGACACCCTGCTCGTGCTGGCCGACAATTCCAAGTACGTCCTGCTCATGCCGGTGCGTTGGAGTGAGCGAAAATATCTTGCCCACGAACAGGCCGTGCTTTTGCGCGCGCGCGAGGTTTTCAATCTCCCACAGGCAGAATTGCTCAAAGTGGAACAAACCGCTTACAATCTGCACGGCAGACCGACACTGCTCGCCACCGCTATTCTCGAGGATGAAACGGGCGAGTTGGCGCCGGGCTTGATGCTGCAATGCGCCATACAATGCCAGCCGGTTTCGCCGTGGGAGTATATTCGAAGAAAATTCCAATCTGTTCTGGGTTGAAGATCGAAATGCGCTTTGAATATAAATTTCTGGTGCACAACAAGCTGCGGGACACTTTGCGCGCGGAGCTTCAGCCCTTCGTCGTGCCGGATCATTTCATCTGCGCGAACGAAAAAAAGGAATACACCGTGCGCAGCATTTATTTCGATACCCGGCGTTTCGATTTTTATCACGAGAAGCTCGAAGGCTTGAAAGTCAGAAAAAAAATTCGCCTCCGAGGTTATGATCAACGCGAAGACCGCAGCCGCGTTTTCTTAGAGATTAAAAAAAAGATTGCAGATCATGGTTACAAGCATCGCGCGCAGCTCTACTATAAGGACGTGCAGGAGCTGTTTCTTTCGCAATGCCTGGAGCGTTCCATTCTGGCCGGCGACGATCCGGCGCGCGCCGTGCAAGAAGCCGGACGCTTCTTTTACCACGTGCAGCGCCAGGCTTTAAAGCCGGTGGTGCTGATCACTTATGATCGCGAAGCTTTCCAAGGGAAGCTGGATCCCGCGCTGCGAATTACGTTCGACAAACGCTTGCGTTATCGTCTCTATCCCGGGCTGGACAACTTGTACGACGAGCAGAATTTGCAGTTCGTTGCGCCGCACCATTTCATTCTCGAGATCAAATTCCAAACCGGCTTCTCGGTCTGGCTGCAGGCCATTCTGAAACGCCATCTCTTGCAGCGCTCCGGGTTTTCCAAATACGCCGTTTGTCTGGAAGCAAGCCAGGTCTTACAGCGCTTTCAGCGCGGCCATGCGTTTGCTTTTTTTCCCGGCGGGTTGCCCGTTTCTGCAAACAACCCGCGGGTTAGCCCAAGCCCAAAATCTCCGTGATCACGTTATACTTATTCAGGTAGGAAGTTGCAGGATTTTCTAAACGCCACACTCACGCCCATCACGCTGGAAGAGGTGGTCATCAATTTGGTGATCGCATTCCTCTGCGGCCTAGTGAATGCCGGCTTTTATCGGCTGATTTATCGCGGCCCGGGATATTCCGTGTCATTTCTAAATGCGCTGGTGGCGCTCACGATGATCACGGCGCTCGTGATCATCGTGATTGGCGATAATCTCGCGCGTGCTTTCGGTTTAGTCGGCGCCATGTCTATCATCCGGTTTCGCACCGCGGTGAAAGAGGCCATGGACATTACCTATATTTTTTTCGCCCTGGCGGTCGGCATGGCCGCCGGTGTGGGACTTCACACGGTTGCCCTCGCGGGTGCACTTGTGATCGGCCTCGTTCTGCTACTTCTCACCAAAGTCAACGTCATCACACCTTCGCCCAAAGCGTTTCTGCTGCAATTCACTTACGCTCCTAACGGCGAGGGTCCGGAGACGCCGTATCTTGCGGAAATCAACAAGCGTACGAAAAGCAATAAATTGGTCAATGTGCGCGCGGTTGGTGAGAGCGAGACTTTGGAGCTCTCCTATTACATCGATCCCAAAAGCAAAAATGATCACGTGGAATTGCTCCGCGAGCTGAAACGCCTTAATGGCATCGGGCAGGTGAATCTCTATTTCGATGAGGAGCAGTTCTAAATTCTTGCGGTACTTGCCTCTTCTGCCTAGCAAAATTTTCTTATCTCCTTTCCGCGAACGCCCCGCCTAACGCCTATAAATCAAGTTGATGAATGCTTATCACGCCGACACGGGTTCGCTTCCGAGGCTGAACCACGACCGAGGCTTTTGCCCATATCCGCATCAAAACGGCAACGGCGCACCAACTCCGCTGGTGGCCGCGCCGGAAGACAAACTTGCGGTCACCCACTGCACTGAGCCGGGTTGTTTACAGCCCGTTTTTTTTTGCTCGGCATGTGGCGCGGGCAATCGCACGCTAGCAAAATTTTGCCGCAAATGT
>JABWAN010000556.1 GCA_013361015.1 Candidatus Zhuqueibacterota bacterium
CCCCGCTATGAGTTTCACAGCCAGCCGTTTTCAAAATTCGACGATGCACGCTTTTTTCTTTCCTACCTCGAAGCGCATAGCGTTACTTTTTTTACCACACAACTGACGAAGTTCCTCGCGCAACGCCAGCGGCCGTGGGTGGCATATCGCAACTTCTGTGCGCCGCTTTACCAATATGCGGACGCGACCCACGGCAACGTGTCTTTTTTCTCCGGCCATGCGTCGGCAGCTTTTGTTTCGGCCTCGTTTCATCATCGCATGCTGCAACGCTTTCAAGGCAAGAATTTGGGGGACGCAGAAGTATGGAGTGTGTATCTTGCCGCGGCATTGACGGGCGTGATGCGCATCGGCGCGGACAAACACTACTTCACGGACGTGCTCACCGGTGCGGTGGTGGGAACGGTGCTCACGCGCTGGGTGGTCGATCTTTCGGACTATGAGATCAGCGCTCCGCGTCGGCAGGAAATCGCAGCTCCCCCCATTCCACTCTTTGCGTGGGTCATTGCATTTTAGTTGGCCGGCCTCCCTCCATCGCAAAACTTGCCGTGCTTTGCTCAGCGCATGAGCGCGATTTTTTGCGCGGCGCGATACTCGCGTTGTTGTGCATCGACAAGGTGCAAACGCACCAGGTAGGTTCCACTCGCTACAAATTCGCCGTGCTTGTCTTGCCCTTCCCAATGTAGTTCATACTCTCCGGCGGCTTGCCAACCTTTGCTGAAGTGCAGAATTTCTCTTCCCATCAAATCGTGTATGCTAATGGTGACGAAACTGCGTTGCTGGAGTTTATAAGACAGCGTCGTGCCCGCTTGATGTTGCGCATGGAAAGGATTTGGATAGCTTGGCGCCAGCTCGAATGTGAAAGGTGCGGCAGCTTCGTTTTGCGCCGCGACGGCATTGCCGCTCGAGGCGCTGCGCAACGTTTGATGAGCGATCAGAACGCCGAGCTCGTCCACAATTTCCAAGTGCACCGAATCCGCGCCGAACACCGTCACGCGACCATAGGCATCGTTGAAGCTGTTGATTTGGCCGCCGCCGTTCCAAATATTGAAACCGAAAAGTTGCAGCAAGAACACCAGCAGCGAATTGGATTGCTCCAAGGCACCCGCCATTAATTCGGGCAGGCCGGCGTTCGTGCCGTCATCTATGGCGGCGGTGTGCGTATCGCCGGAGAGCACGATGACGTTTTTGATTTGTCGGTCGTGAATGAATTGCAAAAGTTTTTCTTGCTCCTCGGGAAAGCCCACCCACTTGTCGCTCATGCCCAACGCCACGTTCAAAAGTGATTGCGCGCCTTGGCCGGGCAGAACGATGAAACTGTCTTGCAGACTCACGGAAAGATCGATAACGCCGCGCAAGCCGCGATTGAAGGGCACGGTCGAAACCATGAACTTCCAATCCGCGGTCGAGTTCTGCAATTCGCGCAAGAGCCAATCCATTTGATTTTCGCCGAGCAAGCTGGCGTCGCCGGCGAGCATTGAATGGCCGGGCGCGGGCGCAAACTCAATGCTATCGGTTTCCGTGTTGCGCACGAAAGCCTCAAGATTCGGGCTGCGCTGGCTGCGCGTATCGAGCATGAAAAATTCCGCGTTGCCGAACGTGAACTTATGCCAGATGCCGCCGTTCGCATTGGCGAGCGGATAACCCGGAAAGAGTTCTTGATAGGCGCGAATGCCGTTGGTTCTGATTTCCGGTGAGACGTTGATGGTGAGCAATGACTCCGGCCGCGGATAACTCGTAGCCGCAGCGTCGTTGTTCATGTAATCGTGATCGTCAAAAACATAATCGACCGGCGCGATCCGCAAAATTTTTTGCGTGGCATAGATCGAGTCATATTTCGAGCGATAGGTTGCTTGAATGCGCGCCATCTCCGCACTGAACACGCGCTGCGGATTGCGCGGCGAGTCCGTACTGTCGGGATAAGTCCAATCGCCGATCTGCAAGAAGAAACGCGGCGCATCCTGCGCCATCACTTCGAACACGCGGCCGTCCTCCGTGCCGGGTTGCCTGCGATTGACGATGCACGAGCCGAACGCAAAACGAAACGGCGCACGTGCTCCAACACGAGGAAAAGTACTGAAGCTGCGCACTTCGCCTATTGGCACGTCATTCACGAGCGCTTGGTAATAATAGCGCTGATCCGCCGCAAGATTCTCCACGGCAATGAGCGCGGTAAAATCGCGCGCGGAGTCAGTCGTCGCCGGCTCCGCGGTCATTGCGTTGTTGAAATCCGGCGTCGTTGCGAGCCGTATGCTTGCGCGCGCAGCAGGCTCGACGCGCAGATAAAATCGCGCACTCTGCTGCGTGACTGCGCCCACGAAGGGGCCGTGCGTGAGGGCTTGGGCGTGCGTTTCCAGCGGAATGGTCTTTAACAATAAAAAGGCCGTGAGCACAAAACTTGCGCCCAAGCGTGGTTGAGAGTGGGAAGGCTTCATATTTAGTCCTCACGAATCTTCTGTGAAAAGGCCTCTCAAAACTTATAACCCAGATTAAAATACGTCAGCAGATTGTGGCTTTTGCCGTGCGCCAACGTGAATTCGATCGGGCCGAGCGGCGTGATTCCGCCGAACGTGAAGGCGAGGCCGGTGGCCAATTGCTTCCATTTCGTCAACTCTTTGGTGCGATTCGAAGCATTGCCGATATTGAAACGCGCGAGCAAATAACGTTTGGGCCAGGCTTCGTATTGCAGGCCGACCATGCCCTGCCAGACTTTTTTTCCAACCCTCTCTTGCAATCTTAGCCCCCAAAAAGAATCCGCGCCGCCGAGAAAGAATTGCCGGTGTTGCGGCAAGCCCGCGCCCCATGCGGCGCCAAGTTCGGCCGCGCTCAAGAGACTCCATTGCGGATGCAGCGGCGCGAAGCCCTGCCATTTCAACGCGTGGCGCGTGAAAGTCACCGTGCTGGCGAAACGATCGTCCGCCGTTTCGCTTCTGATTTCGAGCACGTTGCCGCGCGCAGGAAAAAGATAGCGGTTGAGATTGTCCACGCTCATCATCACAAATGCGGAGAGATAATTCTGCGTAATCGTGGGGAAAGCTTGCTGGGCAATGTCCGGCGAGAACCGCCCGTATTCTTTCTTTACACCAATCCCGGCATTCAAAACGTTGGAGAACAAAGTTCCGTGGAAGACTTCCGCGGAAGTGGTATTGTATCGCCAACTGGAGATGCGGCGGCCGGCTTCATAGTAAAAGAGCGAATTGCGTTGGTGATTGAGGCGCATGCGCAGACCCGTGCGCGGCAAAAAACCGGTATGAATGTAGTATTGCGCATCGAATTGAATCTCCTGTCCGAGCCGCGTTTCCAGCACGAGATTGGAGCCGTGCTCGGCGAGGTTGCGGAACGTCGCACCGACCAGCAGCGCGGCTTTGGTATCGCGATCGTAACGCAAGCCGGTGTGAAAATACTCCGCGGTCTTTTCGAGCACTTGCACGATGAGCGTCGTGCCTTTTTCGCTTGGGGCGAGGCGATAGGTGACGCGCTCGAAAAAATGCGTCGTATAAAGCCGGGTCATGGCTTGTTCCAGCTCTTTGGCGCTCACCCACTTCGGAACGGACAATTGCAATTCGGCGAAGATGAGACGCTGCGAAACTTCATGCAGGCCGGCAATCTCAACCGCATGAATATAGATGGAATCCACTTGTGCGATGCGCGAGCGTCGCGCGGGAGGCGCCATGAGCGACAAGGAATCCGCCAAAGCGCGCAATTGCGGCAAGTGTGCGCGTGCGATGTTTTCTCCATGCGCAATCGCCTCGGAGACGCGATCGAAGCTGAAGGTTCCCACTTCGCCCAAATTCGGCTGCAGCAGAATATCACAAAGCTGCTGCTGCTTTTTTTGCGACGCAGCTTCGAGAAAGCCGATGGTCTGCCGCATGATTTTCAGAAAAGAATCCAAACTGTCCGGAGCTTCGAGCTTGCTGCCGACGTCAACGCCGATGACGATATCGGCGCCGAGGCGGCGCGCATCTTCGACGGGAAAATTGCGCACGAGGCCGCCATCGACCAACAAGCGGTTTTGAAATTTGACCGGCGTGAATGCGGTGGGAATCGCCATGCTCGCGCGCAATGCTTCCGGCAAAAAGCCGTGTGTGAGAGTTACGGCCTCGCCGTTGGCGAGATCGGTTGCAACGCAGGCATATGGAATGGGAAACAGCGTGAAATCTTGAATATGATGCGCGGGCCAAGTGAGGCGCGCAATCATCGCCGAAATTCTTTGCCCCGCGCTCAAGCCGGTGGGCAGCTTGATGCGCTTGCTTTGCATGGGAAAGGAGAGCATGTAGCGCTCGTCCCAAATTTTTTCCTGCATGGCAAGATCGCGGCGCGGCGTGTCGTCGGAGAACACCGCCTGCCATTCCGTGTGCAAGGCAATTTGCTCCAGCGCTTTGGCGTCGTAGCCGATGGCATACAATGCGCCGATGATGCTGCCCATGCTGGTGCCCGCGATGCAGTCAATGGGCATGCGCACTTCCTCCAGAACTTTGAGCACGCCGATGTGTGCAAAGCCTTTTGCGCCGCCGCCGCTGAGCGCAAGCCCGACCTTCGGGCGGCTTTGCGCATAGGCGAGAGTTGCCAGCAGCAGCATGCTCGCGGCTGTTCTTATCACGCTTTTGATGCTTGTCTCCAATGCTGAATTGAGTGCTTGAAATAAAACTGCAAGACGTTTTGCAATGCGCGCTTCAAATCTTCCGCTCCTTCCAGCGTCCGCGCCGGAAGAG
>JABWAN010000557.1 GCA_013361015.1 Candidatus Zhuqueibacterota bacterium
TGCGCCAGCAATTGCGCCACGAGATTGCGCAACGCCACTTGCCATTTCAGCGGATTGCCGGCGAGCTCTTCCCGGCGCTCCTCGAGCAACTTGTGCAAAGCTTCATTGCTCATGGCTTGTTGCGCCTCCAAAACCTGCACCCAAAACGGCGAGTCTTTGGCGGTGATGCCTTCGGCGCCGGCGCGCACGATGTTGCCCTCGCGGTCCAACAACATGCCGGTGACTTGTAAAACTTCCACCGGCTTGTCTTCCGCGCTCAAAAATTTGATGTCTTCTTCATATCCCGTTCCCAAAACGACTTTCTTGCCGAATACACCTTTGTTCGCTTTGGGATATTCACTAAATCCGAGTTTGATGATCAACACATATTCAACTTGATTCGTTTGCACCGCGGCGCCGAGCGCGGCTCGCCATGTTTCCGAGGGCTTCAACAAATGAATGACCATCGGCGGATATTTGTCAGGCTCGTTGCGTTGCATCGCGGCCTCCGGCGGTGCGCCTTCGCCTTCGGCACTGCCGACATAAACATACGGCGCGCCTTTTTCCGCCAGCGCTTCACCAGCCAAACGTTTGCTCCAACCGAGACTATCCCAATAAGCATTCATCGCCTCGGCTAACGGCTGCAACGCTTTTTCGCGACCGGCATAGGAAAATTCGGACTTGGTTAACTCGTCAAACCCGATGGCAACATGACCGATAGCAGCTTTCCCGACCACTGCTTTTTTGTTATACGTTTTGTAGAAGGGCGCACTCTTCAAACGGTTGGTCTGGCCCGAGGAGACCGCGTTCACATTTGCCCCACTCGCAAAGAGAGCCGCGAGCAAGAGCAGAAAACTCACTTGTCGAAAACTTGCTGAAGAAGTTGTTTGCATTTTAGTCACCTACAAATGGAATGTGAGAAAAAGTACGGCACGTGAATTCAGCGGACGCAATCGGGTTCGTCATAGCGGTAAATACGCCAAGCCCGCGCCGCCGAATCTCAACGGGCAAAAACATCGGAGCAGCCAAACGTCCGGCGGCCTCTGCATCGCAACAGCAGTCAAGGCGTAATATAGTTCACGCAAAGGACGCATGCAATTCATGCGGAGATTATTCATGGCGATGAGCTCCGTCCTCATTTTGGTTCTACTCAGGCACATTAGAATTCTTGCCCACGAAATACACGAAAACGCGAAAAGCCCTTTTGTGTATTTGGCGTGCTTCGTGGGCCGCAATGGAACATGCCGAAGTAGAACCAGTGGAGAGCAACATTAGTGTCGCGTGCCTTTTCAACACAAAGGTAGGTTATGAGGCATGAGACTTCACAGCCACAGTCGCAACAGCCGGGCAACGTAGCGCTCAGACTAGCGGCGATTGCGCCGGTGCCGTTCTGCGGTTTCGCAGTTTATTGAAAACATGTCGCACCAAAGCGAGTAACTCTTCTTCCGTAAATGGCTTGAGCAAATACCCTCCGGCGCCGGTTTTGGTGGCCTCCAGCGCCCGTAGCAAAGTGGCATAGCCGGTGACCATTATCACCTCGGTATTTCCGAAGTGTTCCTGAATATATTTAACGAGATCAAGGCCGCTTGCTTTGGGCATTTTTAAATCGGTCACCACCAAATCGATCGGTATCATTTTTAAAATCTCAATGGCCTCCACCACGCCGGAAACGGTGAGCACTTCGAACCCCTGCGCGGCCAAATGTCGCCGGAGCAGTTCCAGCATATTCCGATCGTCATCCACGACGAGAATGTATTCTCTTTGAGTCAATGTCGCCATTACGGATCGCTCGGATAAAAAAGTTTGCTATGAATGTTTGCCCGCGTTGCTGCAAAATTCACAACTGAAAATCTCCTGCGGCTTCGAGTAGATCCCTTAATCGCCTGGCATCGAATGCCGTGACGTAAATTCTCTTGTCTTTCATGAGTTCAACCTTCGCAGATGCTATGCTTTTGCGCATTCTTGGCTGCCCGGTCATGCAGCACAATTTCCGGCGTTCATGCCGAAACTGCGCCTCTGTTCTCGCGTTGCGCTTGCACAATCCTTTTGATCGATTCCGCTGATCAGGATTCGTCCCAATGTCTTGCAATAATGCGCTCCAAATCGTTTAGCACCGGTCGAGACAAGTTTGGATATCTGAGTATGCAGACACGATTCAACGCAAAGCGTGCCGCAAGCCGGCCCGTTCCCGTGCGGGGCGGATAATCTTGCGAGTCTTTGGGCGAGGCTCATCCACCAGTCGCCAAAACTCGTCCTCATTCAGCAAGCGCTTGCGGCGCTGGGTGTCATGGCCCAGGAGGTGTTTATGCGAATAAGCGCAACGATCGATCTCAAGGCCGCTGCTATCAAACAACAGCGCCACGTCATTACGATTGCTCCACATTTGCTCGTCCGTCCAGAAAAGTTGCTGCGGTGCGTGGTTCAGCGCGTCTTGCCCGCTATGAACGAATACTTTTGTACCCGGCATCAAAATAACCTCGTCGGGGAAAAAGTAAACGCGGCTCCCGCGCAAGGCGGCCAGCGCCCAACCTCCTAAAGGTTGTGCCACAGTGCCTTGGTTGATGATACTGACATGCTCCCGCAAGCCACTATTAAAAACGCCGAGGATTTTGATCTTTGCGCCGGCCAGTTGGCCAGTGCGGATGGGTTGTGAAGTCCGCTTTGACATACTTTTCACTCCTGTTCTTGGTTTGCTGCAAAGCCGTGTTCAATATTACGGCCTGCATCGAATTGCCAAAAGCAGAGTCACGCCTTGGTTGCCAGCAAATGGGGGGTCGATCTCTGATGCGCGTGGTTCTTCATTTTCTCCAAAGATTTTTGCTGTTCCTTCCGGCAAGTGCCGCACAAATAGGTATCGTCTTCGGGAAAAAATTGCCCCGAGTTCTCGGCTGTAATTAGTTCGCCGCAAACGTTGCATCTGCTCGTCATGTTCGCTCCTGGTCAACTCGTTAAGGACAAATTTGTGCCACAACATAGATGTTGCGGTACGTGACATTGCGCTCCAAAATCTACTCTCAAATTGGAATGCGCTACTGCAGAACGCAAATGCCATTCCATAGAGCGTCGCAAGAGTTTTTTGCCGTCGCGAGAGAAGATGGAGAAAATAGAAACGAAATAACTGCCAACAAAAACCAGGTAGAAACGTTGGCAGGGAGATGTTGCGGCGAATTTGGGGGTAGACGAAAGGCCTCCAAGCGATTCAAACTCAAGCGGGGAAAATTGCACCGCCGGGGAAAACTTCTCCACCGAGAAAGATAGAATGCCGGCAAAACGTTATCTCCATCCATGCGTACCGAGGCCCGATCAAAGGCCAAATGCTTTGCTTGCGCAAGCTTGAAATGAAATCACGCGAGGGGCGGGAAGATGGTATGATCTTGGTAACTCTCAAGACATAAATTCGAAAGTGAAAAGGAGGTTTTACTATGCACAAGATGCAATTAGTGGACAAGGTTCTGCTTGGGCTTGGAGCCGCGGCCATCAACGCGATGCTAGTCGTGTTCGTGTGGCCGTTGGGGCTTGGCATTGTCGTGTTGCTTATGGCCTTCAACCTCTTCTCCCTTTTTGGCGAAAGAGAAAAAGTACTCGTGCAGAGAATGACGGCTGCGATTGCAAGGCCTCGTTGAAAAGCACGGCACGCGGACAACGAATGGGGTTATTCAAAACGGCTGTTGACCTTTTGAAAAAAATGATTTCATTGTAGGTTAAATGACTCGGCTGTCGTTGCGCGCAACAATTCCCAGCCACAAAGACTCGCAGATAAAATTTTTTGGTTTTTGAGAAGAAAGGTTCGACCGTGAATAAAAGCCAGCTTTCCTCCAAAGCCCAGCCTTCGCGCTTTGTGTCTTGGTGAGGAAACTATGGATACACTCATTCAATTACTGCTTGAAAATCCGTTGCTGCTGCTATTCCTAGTTTCCGCGATTGGCTA
This sequence comes from Candidatus Zhuqueibacterota bacterium, assembly GCA_013361015.1. Taxonomy (GTDB): domain Bacteria; phylum Zhuqueibacterota; class Zhuqueibacteria; order Zhuqueibacterales; family Zhuqueibacteraceae; genus JABWAN01. The sequence continues at coordinate 3,908 of JABWAN010000557.1, forward strand.
CGTTTTGGGACGAGTAAAAATTCGCGGGAGCAGCCTGGGCGTAGCCGCGGTGCTGTTTGTCGGCATCGCCTTTGGCGCTTTGCATCCCGATCTAAAATTGCCGGAGATCGTTTATCTACTCGGGCTCGTTTTGTTCGTATACACGATTGGATTAAGCAGCGGGCCGGGCTTTTTTGCTTCATTTCGCCGCAAGGGACTGCGCGACAATCTGTTCGTGATTGGAATGCTGATGTTGGTGGTTGTGTTCGCCCTCATGGCACATCGCGTCTTGCATCTGAGGCCGGCGCAGACCGCGGGCATGTTTGCCGGGAGTCTCACCAACACGCCGGCATTGGCAAGTGTTTTGGATTATCTCAAAACGTACGCGCCCAGAGCCGGTTTGGAGCATTTGCTTACCGAGCCTGTCATCGCTTACTCGCTCACTTATCCGATGGGGGTGGTGGGCATGATTCTCGCGATTTATTTCACGCAACGCTTGTGCAAGACGAATTATGCCCGGGAAGCCGAGAGCCTGCGCGAGCTTGGCGCCACCAACGTCAAGCTGCAAAATCGCACCATTCGCATCACGCGCGCAGAGGTCGCGCATGATTCCATTCACAGCTTGATTGCGCGGCACGAATGGGATGTGGTCTTCGGGCGCATGAAACGCAATAACCAGCTCGCGCTCGCCACAGGCGAAAAGCATTTTCAAACTGGTGATCTCGTAAGTGTGGTGGGCGCACGCGAGGAATTGGAACGTGTGACCGCGCACCTCGGTGAAGTGAGCGATGAGAAAATCGATCTCGATCGCAGTAAATTGGAT
>JABWAN010000558.1 GCA_013361015.1 Candidatus Zhuqueibacterota bacterium
ATGGAATGACGGAGTTTTGGATTGATGGAATTCCGGAATTTGGGTGCTTATCACTCCGATACTCCACTACGCCATCGCTCCAATTTTTTCTAACTCTGCAACCGTTCCGATTGTGGTCACGGTGAAATTTTTGTTGATTCTTTTCATCAAACCGGCGAGCACGCTGCCGGGGCCGACTTCATAGAAACTTTGCGCACCATCCGTGATCATATTCTCGATGGTCGCCAGCCAGCGTACCGGACGCGTGAGCTGTTGGTCGAGCAATTCGCGGAGGCGGCTCGAATCCTGTTCCGGCTTTGCGGTCACGTTGGTGTAAACCGGGCATCGCGCCGCGTGAAACGTCGTGGCCGCCAGTGCTTGTTGCAAACCGGTGCGTGCGCTTGCCATGAGCGGAGAATGAAAGGCGCCGCCCACGCTCAACTTTTTCGCCAGCTTCGCACCGCGCTCTTTGGCAACGGCCATGGCTTGCGTGACCGTATCGATCGAGCCTGAAATTACGGTTTGCTCCGGCGAGTTGAAGTTCGCACATTGCACGACCTGCCCCGCGCTCTGCATGCCCGCGGTTACTTCTGAACACACGGTTTCGACGATTTCAGGCGAGAGGCCTATGATTGCCGCCATCGTGCCGGGGCTAGTCAATCCGGCTTGGTGCATAAGCTCACCGCGCAATTTGACCAAACGCAGCGCGGCCTCGAAATCGAGCACGCCCGCGGCATAAAGCGCGGAATACTCGCCCAAGCTATGGCCCGCAGCCATCATCGGCGTAAAACTTTTTTCTTCCTTGAGAATGTGCGCGACGATCGCACTATGAATGAAAATGGCGGGTTGGGTGATCGAGGTCTTGGTTAATTCTTCCAGCGGGCCTTCGAAACAAATGCGCTGCACGTCGAAACCGAGCACCGCATTGGCGCGCTCAAACATTTCGCGGGCGACGGCAAACCGTTCGCAGAGGTCTTTTGCCATGCCCACGAATTGCGAGGCCTGGCCGGGAAATAGGAATGCGCGCTTTTCGCTCATAGGTTCAGAGTTGCACTAAGGCCGAACCCCAAGTGAAGCCGCCGCCAAACGCGACCATCAAACAGCGATTGCCGGATTGCAATCTTTTCTTTTCAATGGCTTCATCGATCGCGATCGGAATCGAAGCGGCGGAGGTATTGCCATAATCCTGCACGTTCACGTAAACTTTGTCCATCGAGACGTTGAGGCGTTTTGCCGTGGCCGTGATGATGCGTAAATTGGCTTGGTGTGGAATAAAAAGATCGATGTCATCACTGGTCATGCCGTTCTTTTCGAGAATGTGCGCGGAGGCATCGCCCATCGCGGTCACGGCATATTTGAACACTTCGCGGCCTTGCATCGCAAGAAAGACTTTGCGCTCGGCCAGTGCGACTTCGAGCGGTATGCTCGTGCCGCGCCCTTTCATGCAGAGCAACTCCGTCAAACGGCCATCGCTTTTGATAAACGTGTCAATGAGGCCACGCTCGCCCTCGCTCGGGCCGATGACGCACGCACCCGCGCCGTCACCAAATAAAACGCACGTCGCGCGATCTTTCCAATCCGTGATGCGGCTCAAGAGTTCGCATCCGATTACCAGAACATAGCGCGCTTTGCCGGAAGCGATGAATCCGTCGGCAAGCGCAAGGCCATAAATGAAACCCGAGCACGCCGCCGAGATATCGAACGCCGCGGCATTCGTCGCGCCGATGAGTTCTTGCACGTAACAAGCATTGGCGGGGAAACCAACGTCGCCGGTGACGGTGCCCTGCACAATAATGTCGATTTGCTCGGCGGAAATATTTGCGCTCTGCAAAGCCCGTTGGGCTGCGCGCGCGGCGAATTGCGAGTTCGTTTCATGGTCGGCGGCAATGAATCTGCGCTCGATGCCGGTGCGCTCGCGAATCCATTCGTCGGTGGTGTCGACGATTTTTTCGAGATCGGCATTCGTGAGCACCCGTTCCGGTGTTGCGCGACCGGTGCCGAGAATCATCGCCTTAGGCGTCTTCTTCAACGAGCTTGACTCCGTTTTGAAGCTGAGCAGCGAGCTCCTGCTGAATAATTTGGTTGATGCCCTCGCTCACCATTTTAACGGCTTCTTTGATCGCGTTGCGAATGGCTTTGGGCGTGGAAGAGCCATGGCAGATGATGCTCACACCGTCCACACCGAGCAGCGGGGCGCCGCCATATTCCTCGTAATCAAAAACTTTGCGCAAGCGTTTGAAAGTCGGTTGCATCAAAAACGCGCCGAGATTAACAAAAATTTTCTTGCCGATCTGGCGTTTAATGTGGCGGCGAAAAACGCTGCCAAGACTTTCGGTGAACTTGAGAATCACGTTGCCGACGAAACCGTCGCAGATCACCACGTCGGCTTTTGCCTGCAGAATGTCGCGGCCTTCCACATTGCCGATAAAATTGATTTGGCTTCTTTCGAGCAGCGCATAGGCTTCCCGCGTGACTTCCGTGCCCTTGGTGCGCTCTTCGCCAATGCTCAACAACGCGATGCGAGGATTCTCCACACCGACCACGCGCTGCATGAAGATACTGCCCATCAAACCGTATTGCACCAGGTGCATGGCGCGGGCATCAACGTTCGCGCCGACATCAAGCAACATCGTTACTCCGCTGCCATTGGGAATCAATGAACCAATGCCGGGCCGGCTCACGCCGGAAATCCGGCCGAGAATGAGCAGGGCCGCGGCCATGGCAGCACCGGTGTGGCCCGCGGAGACTACAGCATCGACCTTGCGCTCTTGCTGCAGACGGTTCGCAACGACGATCGAAGCATCTTTCTTCTTCTTGATTGCCACCGTCGGCACATCGGACATCTCAATCTTTTCCGAAGCGTGGTGAATCGAATAGTGCAGCGTTTGACCGCGCGTCAACAATGGGTGGCGAGCAATCTCTTGTTCGATTGTCGCGTGATCACCGACGAAAACGATCTCACATTGGTGTGAAAGTAATCTCGCGGCTTCCAAGCCGCCTTGCACGATCGCTGCCGGCGCAAAATCACCACCCATGGCATCCAACGCAATTCGCATAACTTCCTCTTCGCAGCCAAATCAAACACATATCCCGCGGGGCAATGGCTAACAGCAAGCTCCTGAATATGTAACCGACTCAAGGTCTAGCTTATCAGGGAATGCACCAAATCTTTCCTTGTTCACTTTCGGAAGGAGATATTGGTCAGGATTCGCGTGGCAAGAAGACGGAACGATCAGCATAGTAGCCACAGTTGGGACACACGTGATGCGGCAACTTCGGTTGATGGCAATGGCTACACTTTACGGTCTGCACGGCGCTCAACTTCCAATGTGTGCGACGCTTGTCACGGCGCGTGCGGGTATGTCGTCTTTTCGGGTTGGGCACAATCTACCTCACTTTGAATTATCCAGTAGTTGCTGCAGCGCCTGCCAACGCGGATCAACCGCTTGCGACGCGCAACGACACGATTCCTCATTCAAATTGACCCCGCAACCGGCGCACAGGCCTTTGCAATCTTTGCGGCACAGCAACTTGGCCGGAATCGACAATAGTAACAGATCGCGAACGTCATCCGTAATGTCAACCTCGCGCGCGTCCGGATCAAAGGTACGGATCTCTTCATCACTGCTCTGCACCAAATCCAGATCGTCCGAGAACATGACGCGACCGACTTCCTCCAGCATCATTTCGAACTCACTCAGGCAACGATCACATTCGAAACGCCCGAGGGTTTGAATATGATTGCGCAAATACAAATGCGTCGGCGCCTTTTCCAACTGCACGTCGAGAAGAATATTCGCGCGCAAATTGGGATGATTTTCCAGGCCCCACATTGCGGGCTTTTCTTCGAAATGAAACTGATGAACACCGGGGCCGAGACCGACAAGTGAAATCTTCATGATGTTAGCGGTGCGAAAGAATTGGTGGCGAATGTATAAAACCGCCCCCTGGAAGTCAAGATAAAATTCCCCCCTTCAAATGTTCATTGGGCTACTGCTTATGCGTAATCCAATAGCCCGTATCCAACTGCACTTCCAAATCTGCTGCCTGCCGCTCGGCTTCTGCACGGGTGCGGAACTGGCCAACGCGAACGCGATACCAAGCGCCGCCTTTGGCAGGAAGGTTGGCGCGCTGCACAAAAGCGGAGTATCCGGCACGCTGAAAACGCTCGGCCTCACGCTCAGCTTTCTCGCTGCTGCGCCAGGAAGAGATTTGTACCGTAAACCAGCCGTCTTCTGTAACGACCACCGTCGCACTGGGCGCTGGCGACGGCTCTGCAATTTCCTGCTGCGGCGTGACTTGGCGTGCAGTGTCGCTCGGTTGTTCGCGAAAGATCAAAGCCGAACGTTCGGCTTGTTCTTCCGCACGCTTCTTTTGCAGCCACCAAAAACCGGCTGCTACCAGAAGAAGGAGGGCGGCAACTGTAGCGATGACTTTCGTGTTGTTCATGACGAAGCTTCCTCGAATGCTGAGCTGATTTTGAAAATTGCCCTCGCGATGAGCAAAGCCTCACTGGTGCTAACGCCGTGGTTGATTCTTCGCGTCTGAATGTTTTTTTGAGTGAAAAGCCCGAGACTTATTTTGTCTCCAGCAGCTCTTTTTCCGAAAAATAAAACCCGATTTCGACCCTCGCATTTTCCGGAGAATCCGAGCCGTGTACAATATTGTTCTGCTTGCTGGTCGCGAAGTCTTTCCGAATGGTGCCGGATGCTGCTTCCGCAG
>JABWAN010000559.1 GCA_013361015.1 Candidatus Zhuqueibacterota bacterium
CTTCATCGCCGGGATGCTGCTGCTCGATCTCGGCGTGCTCAATCGCAAGGCCCATGTGCTTTCCATAAAAGAGGCGACAATTTGGTCCGCCGTATGGATCTCCTCGGCCTTGCTCTTTGCTTTGGGCATTTTTTATTTGGAAGGAAAAGCCAAGGCATTGGAGTTTATGGCGGGATTTCTGCTCGAGAAATCGCTCAGCACGGACAACATTTTTGTGTTCATTATGATCTTTGCTTATTTCGACGTCAGCCCGTTGCAGCAGCCGCGCGTATTGAAATGGGGCATTCTGGGTGCGATCATCCTGCGCGCATTGCTGATTGCCACGGGCGTGACCTTGATCCACCAGTTTCATTGGATGACTTATGTTTTCGGCGCCGTGTTGGCGATGACCGTCGTCAAAATGATTTTGCAGGGCGACGAGACTTTTGACCCGGGAAAGAGTTGGGCGTTGAAATTGTTGCGGCGCGTCGTGCCGGTGAGCAATCACTATCACGGCGAGCGATTTTTCGTGCGCGCGGGCAAAGTCTTTTTTGCCACGCCTCTACTTATGATCCTCGTCGTGGTCGAAAGTTCGGATTTGATCTTCGCGCTTGATTCCATTCCCGCGGTCTTTGCCATCACCACCGATCCGTTCATCATCTATACCTCGAATATTTTTGCCATTCTCGGCCTGCGGGCGCTTTATTTCGTCCTGGCTGGAATGGTCCGGGTCTTTGAATATTTAAAGCCGGGCATCATTTTTATCCTGGCCTTTGTCGCTGTGAAAATGCTGATCGTCGATTTTTATAAAATTCCCATCGGCGTTTCTCTGGCGATCATCGGCGTGGTGTTGACAATCTCCGTCTTTGCTTCGCTCATCAGTTTGCGACTGAATGGGCAGAAACTTCGAGATAGAATGCCCGCAACAGATGCAATGGCATCCATTCCTTCGAAGGAAGACCCCACCGTGCGAGAGCAGCAAATAGCCACGCACGGTCACCAGATAAATTCGAACAGCAATCTCCTGTTGAGCGTTGCCGCTATCGCCACAGCCTCAGCATCCCCACAAGCGATTGCCTATTGGTTACCTTAAACCTCAAACAGTGGAGCTTGGAAACGGAGGAAGTTGCCATGAATGGAACACATAAACTCATTGCAATGTTTTGCTGCCGCCATCCCCTCAACATATTGGTCGCTAGCTTGGCGCTCTGCGCGGTTCCGCCTTTGGACGAAGCCCAAGCGCAAACCGATCATCCCTTGAATTTCGCCGGTGATTTCCGCGTGCGGCATGAAAGGACGACTCGGCAAGAACCCGGAGCCACGCCGGATATTCGGGACCCGCGCAACCGCGAAGTGGTGCGCTTTCGCTTCGGCATGAACAAAAAGATCAATGGGCTGTTCAATTTCGGTGCGCGGCTGGCGACCGGCTCTCCGGATGATCCCAACACGACCGATATCACACTGGGTGACTTTGTCAATGATCTTACCATCAGTTTGGATCGCGCTTTTATGGAACTGAACTACAAAAACTTCTTTTTCACAGGCGGCAAGTTTGCGAACCCTTTTCGCAGCACCGAACTGGTGTGGGATGGAGACGTAAACCCTCAGGGCTTCGGGGCGAGCTATACTTTGCCAGGCTCCAGTAAAATAATTCCCAAGTTCACCGGCGTGTATTATATCGTCGACGAGCAAACGAACTATGCCGATAGCTACATGTGGGGCGGACAGATGCAGTGCGTCATCAATCCAGCTCCGGATTTGAGCCTGACGTTGGCGGGCGCATATTATGATTACACCATTAAGAGTTTGGCCAATGCAAAGACCGACGACATCCAGAGTAATTTTATGAATTCCGATCGCACGGCCTACCTCTCCGACTTTGATTTGATCGATGGCATCGCGATACTCGACTATCGCGGCTTTGGTGAGCAGCATCCCCTCCGCCTCGTCGGCGATTTCGTTAAAAACAACGGCGCCAATCAAGGCGAGGAAGACACGGGCTTCGCCATCGACCTCTACTTCGGGAAGGCTGCGAAGAAAAAAGACTGGCGCTTTCAATATGGCTATGCGCTGGCGGAAAACGATGCGGTCTTGGCCGCGTTCTCTCACGACAACACCACGCTCGCCAGCAACTATGAGCAGCATACACTGGGCATCGATTATGTCATAGTTGAAAACACGGTGCTCAATGCAACGCTGTATCACTATCGCAGACATGATATCAAATCGCCCATTAGTATCGAGAATGATTTCTTCTCGCGGCTGCGTTTGAATGCTTTGGTAAGTTTTTGACTCAAAAAATTGCCGTAAACTGTGGAATGCTAGCCACTGAAATTCATGTAAGAGGGAAGCGGGCCATCCTATGAAACACAAAATCATCATCGCGGCTGTGCTGTTCTTCGCAAAGGGCAGTGTATGGCAACCCGTGAGCAGCTTTGCGCAGGAAGAAGTTCCCACGTATTTGCATGATCGCGGCGCCGGAATTCCGACGTCGCAGTTTGGCACCTATGTGCGCAAAGGCCAGCTCCTGCTCTATCCTTTTTATGAATACTACCGCGACAACAATTTGGAGTACGAGCCTTTTGATTTCGGCTTTGGCTCGATCCAGGAGTATCGCGGCCGCTATCGCGCCAATGAAGGAATTTTTTTCATTAGCTACGGCATCTCCGACAAATTAGCCGCAGAATTTGAAATCGCGACGATTTCCGCCAAGTTCAGAAAGTCCGACAAAGACAACTCCGCAGTTCCGCATAGAATTGAGGAGTCCGGTCTCGGCGACGTGGAAGGACAAATCCGATGGCGCTGGAATCAAGAAAGCGCCGGCCGGCCGGAGTATTTCAGCTATTTTGAAACGGTATTCCCAACCGGCGAAAAGCACAGCTTGATTGGAACGAGTGATTGGGAATTCAAACTCGGCTCGGGCTTGGTGAAAGGTCTCAAATGGGGCACGGTCACCCTCCGAGCGGCCGTGGACTATAGCGCCGCGGAGAAGACTTTTGGCGGCGGCGAATATGCCCTCGAATATCTTAAGAAACTCTCCAGTCACTTCCGGATTTTTGCAATGGTGGAAGGCGCGGAAGATGAGATTGCCGTGGTCCCGGAACTGCAATGGCACCTCAACGACAAGCTTTTTCTAAAAGCAAACACCGGCTTTGGTATTACTTCCAAAGCCACGGACTTTGCGCCGGAAGTGGGATTTATGTTTTCCGTGAACTAGTGCGCAGCTACCATGAATAATGTCGTCACCCTTTCAATCCGATTTCAAAAACCTTTTGATCTGTTGCTTGCCCGGGCTCTAGACATTACGTAAAGAAACCGTTCAAGGAGGTGCAAGATGAAGGTCGAAATGAGCTATGGCGACAAACGCCATAAACAGGTTGTGCTTGCTGTGGTCGCGGGAACTCTTGCCTTGTTTGGCCTGATCGCGCTCGTCGTTGCGGCGTGGGCAAACGTGGCGAATGGCTCTGCCTTGTGCAATACTGCAGTGCTCGTAGACAGTCAGGACAGCAAGCCGGCAGCATCTGCGCCCGAGGTCATCGTCTATGCGTCTGATCTTGATGAAAGCGCTTTATACGAACTCGATTTTTCGAAAGACCCGGCCTCGCCGGGCGGCACGATCATCGGACTTGCGAATACCGGAGATGAGTTGGACCCTCCGCCGGAGAACGACCCCAATGTGAGATTCAAGGTGAAGGTGCAAAGCGGCATTCCTTATCGCTGCTGGGTTCACATGAAAGTGGGAACGCCGAAAGGAAAATCGCAAGCGAACAAGTTCTGGGTACAGTTCACCGGCGCGATTGACAAGGCCGGCAAGGGAATTTTGAAGCCGGGCACCGACAGTTACTTGACTGCGCAAGGACCGGAGCGGGAAGGCTGGGCCTGGGTAGAGTTCAAGTTCGAAGGTTCCAATTCGTCCGAGTCGTTGGTCTTCTTTCGAGCCGGCGGCGAAGCTACAGTGCGCATGCAGGCGGGAATGGAAGGCGTTGCGTTCGATCAGTTTATTTTAAGCCCGGCAAAGTTCCTGGATAAGCCGCCCTCTGAAGCGATTGTCAAAAAGTAAAACTAAGGAGCTGGCAATGGAACGCACAAAAAGTTTATCCAAAAACGCGACTTCAACCGGATGGAACGATCTACTCCTCACCGCAGTAAAGGTGGCCGTGGTTGGCTTCGTGGTTTTGCAGGCAAAAGAATGGTTTGATGCCGGCTCATTCGACACACCGGCAACTGCGTTGGATGCGGGATTGGTCGCAGCCGGAGTTTTTGTTTTAAACGCCATTCTCAAGCTGGTGAAATTCTAGCGAGCGCGATCGTAAGAAAAAAACTTTGTCTTCAAATGAATTCCTCTCTCTAATGCCAAACGGAGTTGAAATGAAAACGCCGTTGCAGATTCTAGCCATGGGAACACTCCTCCTCGGTTTCCAGCGCTGGGCGCATGTCGACACCGACAGAGCCTCGAATCCGCCCAAGCCATTTGCCGTAGCCAGCGTTCACTTCGAGCAGAATGCGACGGACGGAGACGTCGAGGTTGTATTTGAGGCGAAGGGCGGTGATGAGGGCTTAGCGAAACTCACTGTGGTTTCTCCGAAAGATCGCACCGTCGTGGATTTTGCAGCACCCGATGCTTCTACCTTGGGGATGCGGCAATTTCGTTTTGAGTCTCCTGAACCGAAAGACGTCAACAGCCTAAAAGCGGCCTACGCTGAAGGAGAATACTCCT
>JABWAN010000560.1 GCA_013361015.1 Candidatus Zhuqueibacterota bacterium
ATACGGTGGTTTCGAAGAATTCATTCACGGCGGCACGACTCGCTGTGGGCGCGGTGGTCGCCGCAGTTGAGCAAGTTAGTTTGGGGAAATGGCAAAACGCGTTCTGCGCGATTCGTCCGCCCGGCCATCATGCGGAAGTCGAGCAAGCCATGGGCTTCTGTTTGTTCAATAACGTTGCGATTGCGGCAGAGTGGCTGCGGCGCAAGCAGCGCGCGGAGCGCGTGTTGATTATTGATTGGGACGTGCACCACGGCAACGGCACGCAAAACATATTTTATGAGCGCGGCGACGTTTTTTATTTCAGCGCGCATCAATGGCCGCTCTACCCTGGAACCGGAAGGGCAGAGGAGACGGGCAACGGCGCGGGCGCGGGTACCACGCAAAATTTACCGATCCCGCCACTGACTTCCGAAGCAGAATACCTCGAGCGTTTTTGTGAAGCCACAAGAGAAATATATGAGTCCTTCCAGCCGGAATTCACCCTCATCTCCGCCGGCTTCGATGCGCATCGCGACGACCCGCTTGCACATCTCGAATTGACCGAGGCCGGCTTTGCGGCGCTCACAGATCATGTGCTCAGTTTGTCGGAAAAATATTGCGAGCATCGCGTAGTGTCGGTGTTGGAGGGAGGTTATAATTTGACGGCGCTGGCCCAATCCGTAGCAGCGCATTTGGAACGCATACTTGCAGCGGCGAAGATGACATGAATACGCAGTGGTGGGATGAAGATGATTTGAGCGGAACGGAATTCTCCGTGCAACGCGAGCAAATGGTGCAGCGCCAAATCGAGCGGCGCGGCATTACCGACGTGCGTTTGCTCGAAGCTATGCGGCAGGTTCCGCGGCATTTGTTTGTGCCGCCGCGCTTTCATGCCGTGGCATATGAAGACAATCCGGTGCCGATCGGCTATGAGCAAACCGTTTCACAGCCCTACATTGTTGCATTTATGTTGGAGCAATTGCAGTTGCAGGGCATTGAAAGTGTTTTGGAAGTAGGCAGCGGCTCCGGTTATCAAGCCGCGCTCCTGGCGCATCTGTGTGAAAAAGTTTATAGCCTCGAAATCATTCCGGAGCTGGCGCACCGTGCCGAGAAGCTTTTGGAGCGGTTGGGATTCACGAATGTGATCGTCCATTGTGGCGATGGTTATTTGGGCTGGCCTACACCGAAAGCGTTCGATCGTATCATCGTTGCGGCCGCGCCCAGTCACGTGCCGGAAAGACTGACGGAGCAGCTCGCGCCCAATGGCAAAATGATTCTGCCACTCGGTGCACAAGAGCAAAGATTGGTGATTATTTCGAAGGATGGATCCGGCCAGATTGCGCGCCGTGATTCCGTGGCTGTGAAATTCGTACCGATGACCGGACTGATCAATTCGGTGAACTGAAGCAGGGAAGAAATGCTTTCCAATAGATAGAAATAACCCAACGGATGGAAAAGGATTTTATCCGTTACGTTGTTTTTATCCGCAGGGTGAGTTGGATTTTTCATTAAAACAAATTGTGCAGCGAGATTATGCCATCTTCCTCCAACAAACCGAAGCGAGTAATTACCGAGCGCGACGTGCTGCAAGCGTGGCAAGAGCGTAAGACGCAGTTGCTCGTTCCTGCTGGCGTTTTGATCACACCAGCAGCACGCGATGCCGCGAAAGCCAAGAAGATCGCACTCCTCAATCCTTCCCAAGAAAAAACACAAGCTGAAATTCCTGCGCAATCTTCTGTGCCGCTTCCCGCTTCCACCGGCGTCATCGTGATCGGCTCCGATCACGGCGGCTATGCGCTCAAAGAGCAATTGAAGGATTACCTGCGCAGCCTCGGATATCGTCATGAAGATGTCGGCACCTTCAGTGAAGCCGCGGTAGATTACCCCGACATTGCCGAGTTGGTCGCGCAAAAAGTGGCGAATGGCTCGGCTCCATGCGGCATCGTCATTGATGGTGCGGGCGTCGGTTCCGCCATTGCCGCAAATAAGATTCCCGGGGTGCGTGCTGCGGCTTGTTATGATACTTACACCGCGAAGAACAGCCGCGAGCATAACAACGCAAACGTCTTATCGCTGGGAAGTAGAAACCTCGGCATCGACATCGCGAAGGAGATCGTCAAAGTCTGGCTCGCAACCGGCTTCGGTGGCGGGCGGCATCTCAAACGCGTGGAAAAAATCCTTGCCCTCGAACAGAAATACTTCCGCGGTAAATGAAACTTCAGCCTAGACTTTACGTTTACTCGCCTGTACGAAATGTCCCCTCACCCATCAATTTCAGGTCATGAACGAACAGACTCAAAATCAGGCAACGCCGAATTCGACTGAGCCGCGACGACTTTACCGCTCTGTCGTTGATCGCAAACTCGCGGGAGTGTGCGGTGGGGTCGCCGAATATTTTGGCATCGACACCGGCCTCGTGCGTGTGCTCTGGGTGATCAGTTGCTTTTTTGGATTGGTCGGTGCTGTTGCATATATCGTCGTGTGGGCAATCGTTCCGGATAATCCTCTCGGCATGTCTGCGCCGGTACGACCGCCCTCGAACACGAGTCGCTACATTTGGGGAACGTTGCTTATCGTTTTGGGCTTGGTCTGGCTGGCCGATCGCCATGACTTTTATTTCTTGGTGCCGTGGCGCTGGCATTATTTCTGGCCCGATTGGTTGGGCTTCGGAGTGATTTTTTCGGTTTTGCTCATCGGCGTAGGATTGTTTTTAGTTTTTCGCGGTGTCCCGGAAAACAAATTCACGCAGCCTTCGGGCATGTCAACCACCTCGAACTTTATCCCCGTGGGAGATGCAAGTATGAATGCAAAACGATTGACGCGCTCACGAACTGATCGCATGATCGGCGGTGTATGCGGCGGCATGGCCGATTACTTCAATATCGACCCGTCGCTCGTGCGTGTGGGCTGGGTCCTTCTGACGTTCTTTAGCGGATTTTTTCTCGGCATCATCGCTTATGTCGTGCTCATGGCGGTGGTACCCGAGCATGGACCCGAGCACACCAATACGACCTCAGTGGCGCAGTAGAAGATATTGAGCGAGAAGTTCTGCGGACAAAATGAGCTGTAGAAGGGCATTGCGAAAATCATTTTGCCAACGAGTGATTGTGGGTTTTTGTTTTTGACTATTTTCCCGCTGGTAAGAGGTCCCTATGGCGAAGCAAAGAAGCTCCATCGTGCCTGGAATCGTTTTGATTCTCATCGGGCTTTATTTCTTGGCAAATCGCTTGGATTGGCCGATCCCGGATTTTTTCGAAATCTATCCATTCGTATTCTTACTCCTGGCGATCGCCTGCGCGGCCCGTATACGTGGTTGGGGTAATCGCGACGGCGTGTTTGGAACTTTCTTCTTCTTGACTCTGGGCGTCTTCTTCATCTTGCGTAATTACGACTTGATTCCCTACATCTACCATCCCTGGCCGATTTGGTTGATCGCTGCGGGCATCGGTTGTATCGCAGTATTCGTATTCGCGCCGAGCCAGTGGGGTATGCTCATTCCCGGCAGCGCGTTTTTGTTGTTTGGCGGCGCGTTTTTGCTGCGTGAATTCGATATCATTTACAATGTTGATCGCTACTGGCCGATTATCGTGATTGCGATCGGTGTCGGCATTTTGCTCAAAGGCTTGCGCAAGCAAGTTTGATCCGTGTGATGATTCTCTCCCTTGCTTCTTCCCTAGTTTTTTCCTCAACAAAAATGCTTGAGTGTTTTTGCGAGTAATCATTTTGCTTTATTCAAAGCAGAAGATAAAACGATTTCTGGCAAAACGAGTCAAGCCCTTCCCCTCCAATTTCCTGAAGTGAAAAACATTCGCGCTTATTCGTGTTCATTTGCAGATTGCGAATAGGACAGCACCTTCTTTCAACTCTATTTTAGGTGTACATTAAATCCTATGGTCTCATTTGTTCACGCTAAAATTCATCAAAATCATTAAAAAACTGTGAGAAACCAAAATAAATCTTGACTTGCCACGGCTTTTTGGTTATCATATGGGTGAAAGTGGAGAAAAGTGAATAGAAGTGGGTAATGTTGGGGAAAAAGGATCAAGACCCGTGGTCGAACTTTCAGAAATCATCCCAAAGTTTTACGGGCGCTTCAAGCAAACTCTCGATGACAAAGGCCGCGCGGCGATTCCGGCAAAGATTCGAGAAATTGTGGAACTCATGGATATGAAGACGCTCATGCTCCGGCTCATCGAAAAGCCGAATGCGACCCTCATTCGCGCCTACCCCGTCTCGTATTTTCGCGAGAAGATCCTGCCGATGGCTTCCAATTTTGATGAAGAAACCGAAATGGGTATTTACAAGATGCAATCGGTGTTGGCGTATTGCCATCAAGTTCGACTCGACAATCAAGGCCGCATCAACTTTCCACCCGAGTTGTTGCAGTCTGCGAAAATCACCAAAGAGCTGCGGTATATCGGCATGGGCGATTTCTTCGACATTTGGGATGCCGGCCTCTATGATAAGTTTGTTGAAAGCGGCAAGGGCGAACAGTTGCAAACATGAAACTGTCGAATAGAATCAAAAGCATTTTGTAAACGGATTTATCGAATATCGCGGATATGTCTGGCTTTATCCGCGATATTCGTCAAATCCGCTTCCGGCAGGGATAAGTCGACCGACGATGACATTCTCCTTCAGGCCGAGCAAATTATCCTCACGACCGTTGATCGCCGCCTCAGTCAACACTCGGGTCGTCTCCTGGAAGGAGGC
>JABWAN010000561.1 GCA_013361015.1 Candidatus Zhuqueibacterota bacterium
GGCAAAAGCGGCGCGCTGATGCCCTGTAAGATGGCTCCGGTTTTTGAAAAGTGCAAGCCCGATTTCTATAAAGACCCAATAATGCTGCCAGAAAGATTTAGCTGCTCGCGATTTCATTTGCGCTCAATGAAATTTGCCGCGTTCATCGAACATCGGCAGCGTTTGCCCCGCCTCGATTTCAGCTTCGACCGAAGCTACGAGCGCAGCCAGTTTCTCGTCGCTCGTCGCCGCAAATTGTTCTTCCCACAGCTTTTCATCCGCGGCAATTTCTTCAAAGGTTTCTTCCGCAGGCAACGGATGCGATTGCAGGAAGAGCGCGAACTCAACTCTGCACGCGCTGCTGCGCAATGCGGTTCTGTAAGCGTTGCACAACGTCCGGCGTCAAACCAACCTCCGGTTCCACGGCTTCGCGCTCTTGCATGGTCTTCTCAATCTCTGCAAAGCTGGCTTGACCGAGGTTGTTCAGCAGGGTCTCGAATGCGGTGCGTTGCTGCGCGACCTCCGTTTCCGGAACGGCTTGGGTAGTATACGATAACGCCGCTTGGCGGGTGAGCGCAGACAATACATACTGGCTCAACGGCACACCCTCGCTTTGCGCTAGCGTCTCTAATTGATGATGCAAAGTTTGCGGCAGTTCCACGGTCAATTGACTCATGGTTAGTTCCTTTCGACGTGAGACAGATTCATTCAAAAGTTTGCCAACTGTTTTGCAAATTCCACCGGCGTGAGGACGCGCAATCCCAACGTTTGTTTGGCTGTTTGAAAATCGCGCGTGTTGGAAGTGATCACTGTTGCTCCGGCATTCATCGCGCAATCGATAACGTGTTCATCGCCTGGATCCGGCGAACTCGGGCGCCACGAAAAATAAACAACGACAAATTCGGTTTGCTCAAGCAGCTTACCCAACACGGGCTGGATTCTCTGCCAACGTTCGAGTGAGAGCATGCGCGATAAAACGTCGGCATATTCATAAGCAAGCGCGTTCGAGACAAAGGGGCGAAACAGTTCTGCCCGCCAAGCATCGACGATCAAACCGCAGGCGCCGCCTTGTTTGGTTAAGCCTTCAAAGACGACATTGGTATCGATGACTGTGCGAATCGCAGATTGTGCAGGCATAGCCGGCCTTGTTGTCAAGTTTATATCATAGACGCGCGATCAATCACATTGCGAATTTAGCACAAAATTCGAGGGATGCAACCACGAACTCGAATCAGGTCATTCAGCCGGCGCCCCCAGCAGCGCAGCAAGCTTCTTGTCCCTTGTCCCTCAATTTTTCATCATCCGCGATTTCTTCAAAGGTCTCTTCCGCAGGCAGCGGATGCGATTGCAGGAGGAGCGCGAACTCATAGAGCTGCACCGCTCTTGCGCGCGGCATGACTGCGGCGATTTCAGCGAGGGCTTTTGCCAAGTCGAGCTGGGCTTGTGGCTTCATAACTACTCACCTGCTTTCAGAATTTTATCCGCGCGAGAATAGCCAATGAGCTTTCACCCTGCAAGCTTTTTTAGAGCAGATCGATTCGCAAGCGCCCAAGCTCGATTTGGAAAAATACATGTACATTGAGAACGCTTCAAGATGCTCACCAAAAGCAAGCCCGAAGACGCGAAACGCTTCTTGTAAGAAGCCCCAAAAGCAATGAGTGCGCGCTGGAGCATGTAAGAGTACATGGCGGCGCGGGGCGGGGGAGGAAGTGAAGGGACATTAGTGCACAAGATAATCAATGCGGAAACATCGATGGGTACCGAAAAGGGAGGCGACGGTAACGCTAGACGGTGAATGAGAAACTTATGGATGTATTAAGAACTTAACTTTGCACATCCCATACTGCCGGGCGAACTGACTTGAGTTGAAAATGGTGTTCCGAAACCTGCACTTTGAAAAAAATACGCTTCTACCCCGCAGTCTGGGATGATACGTCTGTCTAATGCTCATATCGCTGACTAGCTACTGGCCAGTGATTGCCTTGTTTTTCTGAGCAATCACTATTACTGTTTGCGGACGACATTTTTTGGGTGCTATGGCCCCAATCTTATAACGAAGCAAGTAATTGAAAAAATTCCATATTTTTCTAACAATTGCTACGGCTTTTGAACTCCTAAAGTGTGATTGCTGAATATCCTCCACTGCTTCTGCATCACATGAATTTCCCTGTTGTCCTTCCAATTTGAACAACGTGTCTTTTATTCCCGCAAACAACTTCATTGCCATTAGTTGAGGGATGATGGAGTACCTGTACATTTTTAGGACTTTGAATCCAGTTCCATTTAGGAGGCGCTTCAGATTATCAGTGCTAAAGAAGAAGAGATGATCAGGATACTGGAATCGTTGCAGGTGCTTAAAATAAATATGGTCTACTTCGCCAAAGTTACCCGTTTCGAATATTAGAAATGAATCATCTTTCATTATCTCATTAATTCTCTTGAAATCTGAGATTGGGTCAAAGAAATGACTAATGACATCACAATGATAAACAACATCAAATTTGATTCCTTTGAATGTTGATGTGCTCAAGGGGGATTCTTCACAAGATATATTAAGTTCGTTTCTCATGAAATTGGCTTGAATGGTATTTAGCTCAAGTCCATACGGAGTGAAGCCAAGTTTGCGAGCTTCATCCAGAAAGTATCCGGCACCGGCCCCAATCTCAAGAATTGCACCGTTTGTCACAACCGATCGTATTATTCTTAGATGATGTCTTGCATATAGTCTCTTTGGAAAATCATTGGAAATATGGGATTCCGCTGGAATATGTGCCTCATCATGTCCATACAAGTTGACGATCTCATCGTAGGAAGGTCTGGGTGATATGTAAATGAGACCGCATTCAGGGCATTTTTTGCCTTTGTACCCGTTTTCTTCAATGATAACCTGATTGCTCGTAGTTTCACAAAAAATGCAACAGATCTCGTTCATACTCACCGCGCTCCCGTTTTTTTGTCCAGCTTGCTGCTTTTTCGACCGCCGAAAAGAATCGCCAAAAGCAATGCAGTCATGCAGCGTTTTGAAATTTGCAAACATCGCCTTTTGTGACCCGACGTATCAGTCATAACGTCGGTCAACGCGAAATTCCGTATTTGTGTTCGATAAATCTGCCGCGTTCATCGAACATGAGGTGGGTTTGCCTTACGTTGATTTCGACTTCGACCGAGGCCACGGGTCTATCGCAATTCCACCTTTGCAAATACCTCAAGCATCTTTTCCTCTGCTAGGGGTTGCAAAACGTTTTGTGCGGCAAAATCTCGGGCCTGCGGATAGTTCGTGGCACGGATGCACTCCGCAGCTTTCGCGAGGTTGTAGTTCGTATACTGTAACTGAATGTTGGGGCCGAGCAAAAGCCAATAGGCGCCTGGCTCTCCAAACGGCATTCCCACACTGCTGGCATTCATCACGCGAATCCTTCCGATCATTCGTTCAAACTGCATGTTCGTGTGGCCACAGATGACCACAGGCACGTTGAGTCCTGCAAAGACAGACAAAAGTCGATCTTCAGGCGTCAAACGGGTAAATATCTCCGTGTCGCTTTGCGGTGTCGCATGGCAAAACAACACCTCGCCCAAACCGGCAATCTCGGCACGGAGCGTCACGGGCCAGCTAGTCAACAAGTGCTCGTATTCGGGATGAAGCTGCTCCGCGTTCCATTGCATAACCTCGCGAAACTGTTCCGGGACGTTGCCTGTTTCCGTGCCTGTCATCTATGCAAGCACCTCACGCTCGCCGTTGCCTTGAATGAACTGCGCCGGAATCTCGAGTTTCAGCAAACACTCGAAGGTCTCACGCGGCATGGGGCCCGGAACGACGTCGCCCCCGACCACGATTTGGTCTACCTTTGCTCATCGAATATCTTGGCGTACCGCCTCAAGTGCGGGAAGATTTCCGTGAATATCATAGATCGCATCGATTCGCATAACAAACCTTTTCGAAGTCTCGATGGTTTGATAAAAGACAGTGCATCGGTTATGGAGGAGGATGAATCTTCGAAAGAGAGGGCGGGTGCTGATCGCGCGGAGGGTATTTGCAGAATAGTTTTTCTAATGTCAAGCGTGAAGTTTCGAGGCGGGTAACGGGCCGGAGTTGCTGCTCCCCTTCTTGTACGACCTCACAACGCGGCGTTACAGCTTCACCCAATTTCACCACAAAGGCACAAAGGCTATGAAATCAAGAAAGTCTCTCAATCTTTCTTGGCCGCTTTTGCACCTTTGTGGTTCAAAAGTCTTTATTCCGCAGCGGGGATGCTCGTTGTTTCGTAGCCATAACGCTAATAAGCTACGCACGTCGGCACGAGCTACTTCTGCAAGATTTCTCGCAAGGCCTCGCGCGCTTCGGGTTCATCGCGTTGCGATAAGGCTCGAATCGCGGCGCGTTTCACGCGTTTATCCGTATCTGTTTGCAAGGCGGTGCGCAGAATTCTGACTGCATCGTTGCTTTCCGCCTCTCCCAACATTTCGAGCACTGCAGCGCGTATGGCCCAGTTGTCTTCCTGCAAAAGTCTTTGCGCCTCGGGAAGCGCGAGCTTCTCGTCTTGATTGAGCAACGAGCGCAGCGCGTTCAAACGCACTTCTTCGTCTTCACTCAAATATTGGCGGTATTGGCGCGAGCTGCCGTGCCAGCCATCACGCCAACCAAAACCGTGTCCAGCCAGCGCGGCTTGTGGCGGAATCGGTCCAATCGGCGGAATCACGGGCATCGCCGAAATC
>JABWAN010000562.1 GCA_013361015.1 Candidatus Zhuqueibacterota bacterium
CTGCTCTCCGGCGCGAGCGCCAACACTTGCGCCACCTCTGCCATGGTTTGAAAACGCTGCTCGGGACTTTTTTCCAAGCATTTCATGATGAGTGCTTCCAATTCAGTCGAGAGTTGCACAAGTTGTGAAGGCGGAGTCGCCGGCTTTTGTAAATGCGCCATGATCGTCTCCACTGCGGACTCGCCGGCGAACGGGCGCAGGCCCGTGACCATTTCATATAATACGACGCCGAACGAGTAAATGTCGGAACGCGCGTCGAGCGGCTTGCCCGCAGCTTGTTCGGGCGACATGTAATACGGCGTGCCGACGATAACGCCGGTCGAAGTGATGGATTGCTCGCTCTGCAAAGCCTCGCGCGCGATGCCGAAGTCCAGCAAATAAATTCGGCCCGCGCTCGAGAGCAAAATATTGCCAGGCTTCACGTCATTGCGCACGATGCCTTGGCCGTGAACGTAGCGCAGAATATCCGCCGTAGCTTTGGCAATGGCCGTTGCCACTGTGCTCGCCAATTTGCCGTGTTGTGCGAGCAGAGCGCCGAGATTGACGCCTTCTAAAAATTCCATGACGAGAAACGGCCGGCCCGTGTCTTCGCCCAATTCGTAAAACCGCGTAATGCCGGAATGTTGCAACGCGCTCAACACTTGCGCTTCGCGTTTGAAGCGCGCGGCAGCCAACGGATCGCTCGCCAAATTCGCAGCCATTACTTTCACGGCCACAAGACGATTGTTCTTTTCATCCCACGCGCGATAGACTTCGCCCATGCCGCCTTTGCCCACGCTTGCAACGATTTTGTACGGGCCGATCTTCTGCGCGATTGCAGGTTCGCTTTTAAGGGCCGCGGCCTCGGCTTCGAACACACCGGCCAAACCGCGCAGTTCCGCCAAACGTCGCGGCGTTAATTTATAGCGCGGCTCTTTTTGCGCGCTCACGTCGCCGATTTGCACTTGATCCTGCTCATTGCCCACAGCGATGAGATATTCGCCCTCCAATAATATGTCAATCAAATCGCGAATCATTTCAGGCGCGACTTCCTCGGTGGGCGCGATCTTCGCGCTGAGTTGCTGTGAAGCGCTGATGACGTCGAGTGCCGTGAACTCCATCTCGCCGCGACGCAGAATCCAATCTAAAAGATAATAGATACCCAGGCGACTCTTGTCCTGTTGCGTGTTCAAAATTTCTTCGGTGATTTTGCCGAAGAGCCGGCGTTCGTGTTGCACGAGCACATCTTGCAGGCTCGCGTAGAAACGCATGCGGCGCACGTCTTGGCGCGTGAAGGCAAGCTGCGGCTGTTTGCCGTTCCATTGCACGTATTCATTGAAGCCGCGAATGATGCGGCGCGGAATGCCCCGGCCTTTAAAGGCGAGATACTTTTTGAAATCTTCATAAACCAGCGGCGCTCCGCCGTTGCGCGATAACGTCACAGTATCCGAGGAAGAAGTAGCCGCAGGTTGCGGAGTGGTGGTTGTTGCTTGTCGCTTTAATTTGTCCCAATCCACAAAGCCGTCGCAGATGTTATTCGCATCGGCCCACATGCACGCGAGGTATTTATCATAACAAAACACGCTCTCGTAAACGCTGTCGCCGCGGCCCAAATCTTCGAGCCAGCGTTCTTGCAAATCTTTGCCGGCCACGAAGATGAATGAGATGCCCGAAGTAGTGAAAAGATTTTTGAGCACGCTGAGCATTTCGTCGATGACCGGCTTGGCTTTGCCGTTCGTGACCGCGGTAAATTCTTCGAGCTTGTCCAACTCGTCGAAAACAAAAACGATTTTCAACCGCCGCCGCGTGAGCGGCACACCGCGCAGCTTTTTTATTTGACGTTCCAACCACGTGAGTTCTTCCTCGTAGCCTTCTGAAAGCTGGCGCGCGAGGCGGATGATATCGAACTCCGCGGCTTTGTCATCATACCCCATGAACGTCATTTCGAGATTTTGCGAGCGGCTGCGTTTATAGAGAAAGGAAGTCTTGAGTGCGGCCTTGATTTTTTCCGCACCGATGCTGGCTTCGCCGATGCCAAAACTTTTTTCAGAAGTCTCGCCCGATTTGCGCGCCAGATTGAAAGAAGTGCGTTGATAGGCCACGAGCAGCTCTTCGCGAAGCGCTGCGCTCAAGCGCGAGAACAAACCTTTCTCCATCAGGCCATCATACAGCCTGCGAATGATGTGGTGCATCAATTCCTTCGGCTCGAGCGGCCGCGCGATGTTTAGTTGCACTTCCAAAATCTCGGTATCGCCTAACAACGGCGCAGCCCAGAGCATGCTCTCTGCAAGACGCCGCACCACTTGATTGACGAAGGAAGTTTTGCCCACGCCGCGATAGCCGGTCACCAGAAACGAGCCGCCTTCGGAGAAGATGATGCGCTCGACCAAAGTCGCCAACTCGGCTTCGCGTCCGACAAAGCGCGCAGCGTTTTCGCGTCGCACCGGCTCGTGCGCAAAACGAAACGCGGGCAGAAGCGGCACCACGGCTTCGAAGCCGCCGGTGGAACGATTGAAGAGAGAATTGGGTGGAGTATTCGGCTTGGGCATAGAAATCTTGAATGCAATTTTGACCTTGTCTTTATTGGTCCGGATCATATCGGTGATCTCACCGATATGATCCGGAATACCCTGGCTTTTGATCTTTGCGACACGATAAAACTCGGCCATTTCGGTGACGTCACCGAAATGACCAGCATTTCGTTGCTCATTTAAGCAGCTTGGGCTTGCGTGCCGTCAACTTCTTGATGCTGCTCGCCACCGGTAGTTCTTCTGGCATCGTGCCACCAAGGTCTTTGATTGTTTGGCGCACCTTCTTGCCCACCAGATAATGTGTTTGATTGGCCTTATCTTTTCCTTTGATGTTTTCGCGCCGGAGTTTCTCTTCAGTTTGGGTGGCACGGAAAAGATTCGCAGCCAATTCGGCGCTGCCCATGTGATCAAGTATTTGCTGGCTTTTCTTCAACCCCTTGCGATGATGAATGTCAGCAGCGGTCAGTCCGCCGTAAAGGCCTTGATAGCCATGATTCTGGAAAATAGCGTAATCTTTGGACTCAACGACACCGGCCTGTTTTGCGGCATCTGCGAGCTTGACATTATGTTTCTTAATCTCGTCGCGCAAAAGCAGACGGCGCTGATCTTCAAGATACATATCCCCCAGTTCTTGACGGCGGGTTTGAACGGCGAAGTACGTCTGTCCTAGTGCTACGATCTCTTTCGTAGGATCGGCGTTTTGAATCACCAGATAGCAGGCATAGCGCGAGAGATAAACGGTCTTCACCGCACGCATGCCGCCCTTACCAATCTCGATCATTTCGGTGATATCACCGAAATGATCATCGATGCGCTGGCCGCTGTTGAAGCAAGCGGCACGCGCTCGTTCGATGGCCTGCTCGAAATTGCGATAATCTTCGTATTGCAGCACGCGCGCGAAATCACGGCTCGACCAATACTCCACGCCGGCGTCGTTCGTTCGGCGGATTTGCTCGAACGGTGAAACGTGCGGAGCGGAATCCCTCAAAACTTTTTTGGACATATTGGTGCCCTCCGAAAGCTTGAACCCGGTTAGCTAAACACAAATGATTTTTTAAGATCAAATCATTTTCCTCGCAAACGGTTCCCATTCTTCTAGCGCCCTGGGTGTGGCCCAGTTGTGAACCAACGAAAGTCGTGGGCGCAGATTGGGCATTAATACCGTATTCGTTTGGTCTCATCATATGGCAATATATCAATCACTTCTCCGCCGTGAAAACGATTCTGCAAGTGCTGCCAAAAGTCAGGCGCGAACAAATCCGCGTGGTGCGCCAGGAAAAGCGCTCGTAAGCGGCCGTGCAGTCCGAGAAAGCGCTCAAATTCTTCCGGAAAGACGTCGTGTTCGCGCACGGAAAACCAGGGCTCTGCGGCGATTTCTTCTTCATACGTTCGGGGTTGCGGCAGCGCGCGAAAGTTGCAATCCGTCAGCAAGCAAAGCTCGTCATAATCATAAAAGACCACGCGCCTGTGGCGCGTCACGCCGAAATTCTTCAACAACAAATCTCCCGGAAAAATGTTGGTCTTTGCCAAATCTTTGAGCGCGTGACCGTAATCAACAACGGCCGCGGCTGCTTCTTCGGCTCCAGCCTCCGGCAGATAGAGATTCAAGGGCGTGACTTGTCGCTCCACGTAAACGTGTTTGAGAATGACGTGACTTTCCTCGACACTTACGGTTTGCTTGGCCTCGTGCAGCAGCTCTTCGAGCAGCGTTTCCGAAAAGCGCCAGCGCTCGAATCGCAAATACTCGAACTCTTGTGCATCCACCAAGCGGCCCGCACGGTCGTGCTTGAAAACCAGGCGATATTTCTCCTGCACTGCCTCCCGCGTCGTATCTTTGGGCGGCGGAAAATCATCGCGAATAATTTTGAAGACCGAATCAAAAGCCGGCAACGCGAACACGATCATGATCATGCCCGGAGTACCGGCCGCGATTTCGAACTGGTCGGCGCCGTTGGCGAGATGATGCAAGAGATCGCGATACAGCTCGGTTTTGCCCTGCTTGTTATAACCGATCGCATTGTAAAGCTCGGCGAGGCGTTTGCGCGGCATCAACGATTTCAGAAAACGCACGAAATCATAAGGCCGGTCCACTTCGACGTGAAAATAGGAGCGCGTAAAGCTGAACAAGACGCTCACTTCCTCCTCATGCAGCAACATGGCATCCACTACGATCC
>JABWAN010000563.1 GCA_013361015.1 Candidatus Zhuqueibacterota bacterium
GTGAATGAGTTTTTCAAGTTGTATTCCCCGACGAACGAAGAGTGCGCCGACGCCTTTGGGCGCATAGAGTTTGTGTCCCGCCAGCGAGAGCATGTCGACGCCCAATTCCTGCACGCGTACTGGCACTTTGCCGGCAGATTGCGCGGCATCACAGTGAAATGCAACACCTGCCCGCCGCGTAATCGCCGCGCTCTCCGTGATCGGCTGCAGCGTGCCCACTTCATTGTTCGCGTGCATGAGGCTCACAAGTATCGTTTGTGGCGTGAGTGCAGCTTGCAAAGCTGCTGCGGACACGCGGCCATAATCATCCACCGGCAAGAGCGTACACTGAAAGCCGTGCCGCTGCAAATACGCCAACACTTCGAGTACCGCCGGATGCTCGATAGCGGCAGCGATGAGGTGATTGCCTTTTTCACGATGCGCCCACGCATAGCCTTTGATTGCGTAGTTGTTCGCTTCGCTGCCGCCGCTGGTGAAGATGACTTCATCGGCTTCACAGCCCAGGAAATTCGCCACCTGCATTCGAGCTTTGTCAATCGCCTGTCGCGTTTGCCGGCCAAACCAATGCGCGCTGCTGGGATTGCCGAAGTGTTCGGTGAGATATGGCAACATCGCTTGCGCGACTTCGGGATCGATTGGAGTGGTCGCGTTGTAGTCGAGGTAGATGGGGAGATTTGGCATTGGGATAAAGAAATAGTAATGTCGATTTAACGATACGATTGAGAACCTTTTGTAGATACAGGATTTTGTGTAAACCGGAGAAGTGAAAGCGTAAAAAGATCAGATCGAAAAAAATAGGAGAGCTTCAATCTCAGCCTTGAGTTGGGTGAAATACTCGCGGGCCTTCATGATAGGGTAATGCTTTTCAAAATTTGAATTTTTTCTTCCAACTTCGAAAGGGTAATTTCCTCTCCCTCCCATTCGAGCTTATCCAACGGAGAAATACTCTTGGCTTCCGAGGAGGATCGCAAGCCATATTCCTTGCGAAAGGCTTCCAAACGTTGTTGGGTTTTGCGAAGCCCGATTGACAAATAAACTATTTCCCGCTCGATAGAATGCTGTAAAACCGGAAGCACTTTTTCCTGCCCAATTTCGCTCGTCAATGTGATCATGGTATGATCATCTCCTTACTCAAGAAAGTCAATTCGAGTTTTGTTCTCCACGTCGTTAGGAGGATAACGCCTTTTCATTCAAAAATCAAGCCGGTTTTCCTCCGCGACCTAAGTCGGCGCGAGATCATTTCTTCTTTTCGGCGACAATTTCATTCACCCCTTTCAAATTGAGATCACTTACCGCGGCGCGCACCGCGGTCATGAAACGATCGCCGGGATCGGTTTTAGTGGTGCGATAGTTCTCGTCCTTTTCGCGCCAAAGCGGATGGCCGACGAATTGTTGATGCTCGTGATGGCCGATAAGATAGTTGATGGTCGGATACTTTTTGACGAGATAGCGCACGAGCTCGATATTCGCGCGAAGTTGCGCCTCGGTCAAATTATCCACGCCCTCTTCCCCACCGACATTCTCGACGCCGAGGGATTCATAATTCAACCCGATACAATGGCGCGCCATCCACGTTTCCGGCATAAGGCGATAGACTTTACCGTCCTTATCAACCAAAAATTGAATGGCGACGTTCACTTGCCCGGCGCTCGCCAATTCCGGTCGCGAGCTTGGCAATAATTCCGGCTCGAAGGCGCGAAAGGAGCCGGCGAAATCTGCGATCGCGGTCCAATGCAGAACGATAATGCGCGGCGTGATGGTAATGTCTTTTGGAGAAACGCCGTAGTGCTGCTCGAGATATTGGCGCGTTAACTCGATGCGTTCAGGTGAGAATGAAATCAGTTGGTCGATGATTTTGAAACGCGCGCCGCAACCGGTGACGAAAAGCACGATACCGAAAGCCGTGAGGCCAGTGCGCCAGTACATGAAATGCTCCTTTCGCAATGACATTACAAGGCGGTGCACTTAGTACTACAACGTCAAGTTTAATACCGAAGCTTTTCATTCGTGGTTTGAAAAGTCCCGCAAGGGACGAAATGATAATAGCCCCGCGATTGATCGCGGGGTATAGCGGGAAAAAATTATCGCAAGTCCCGAAGGGACGATTGAAATTGCACGATTTTGCTTGTCAGGCACGCGCTATATTCAACCGTCCCTAACGGGACTTCATCTCTATTTCCCTATTTACCACGTCATAAATGACGTGGCTATTGTCAAGTGGCCGCTTTCGGGACGATAATTGTATCGACTTAACGTTGTAGTATTAGAGGCAAAACGCCCGAAACGAAACGGCGCAAGATCGAAACCCGCGGCGCCGTCCGTCAACAACTCTGCGATCAACTCGCCGATGGCGCTGGAAAACTTGAAACCGTGCCCCGAGCATGGGCTGACAATGAGCACGTCATGATCATCGGGATGAAAGTCAAGAAGGAAATGCCCGTCCGGCGTGTTCGTGTACATGCACACTGCAGTTTTCAGCAGCGCACCGTTGGCTTCGGGAAGGAATTTTTCCAAAAGGCGGCGCAAAGGAATTGCTTCATCTGTAGCTACTTCACGGCGCACGCTTTCGGCTTCCGTCACCTCACCTTCGTGATGAATCGCAACCTTGCAGCCTGCGCCCAAATTGGGGAAGCCGTAAAAGTAACGGTTGGGTGCGTGTTCGAGAATATAGATGGGGAAATTTTGTGGAGCGAAATAATTGGCATGCGCGAGCGGCTCGAACCAAAACAGCGGCTGTCGTGTGCAGTGCAGGGGTAAAGCAAGTTCGCGCGCAAGTGCTTGCAGCCACGCGCCGGCAGAAACGACGAGTTTGCTCGCCGCATACTTTCCTTTGTTCGTTGTAACTGCGATGCGGCCTCCCTCCTTTTGCCATGCCATCACAATTTCCTCGCCGTGCAAGTGTGCGCCGTGACGTTGCGCCATGAGCAAATGCGCTGCAATACATTTTTCCGGAAACAAAACACCGGCACGCGGTTCCCAAACCGCCACCATTTCTTCCGGCAGATGAAAAGCCGGATACCGGCGGCGAATTTCACGTGCTTCGAGCAATTCATGGGCGAGGTGGTGCGTGCGCGCACTCAACCGTGCGCCGGCCACGAGTGTGCTTTTCTCCGCGCCAATCATCAAACCGCCGGTTTGCAGAAAGAGCTGCTGCCGCATTTGCTGCTCCAACTCTTCCCAAAGTTCATACGCGCGCCGCACGAGCGGCACATAAAGCGGATGCTCGTAATAGGCCTCGCGAATGATGCGGCTCTCGCCGTGCGAAGAGCCGAGGCTGTGCGGCGGTGCAAAGCGATCGAGGCCGAGCACACGCAAACCACGTTTGGCGAAATGATAGGCCGTCGCGCTTCCCATCGCGCCGAGACCTAGAATGATGACATCGAATGCCATTGCGCCTTTCTCTTGCTGCTCAAAGCTTGTGCAAGCTTCGCGGCTCAAGCACTCTTTCTTACGACAAAGATCAACTCGCCGGAATTCTTCGAATCGAACGGACTCTTATCGTAATTGCCATACAAGGCTTCCACGCGAAAGCCGGCGCGCGCCAAAAGATGCTCCACTTCAAAGCGGAAGAAATAGCGCATGGCAAAGGCATGCACGAGGCGCTCCTGCCGGCCGTCGGCATGCGTGATGTAATAGATCAATTCGACGTCATTCACTTGCCGGATGTGATCGCGCGCCGTCAGACGAAAGCGCCGCTCCACCTTGCGGCCGTCGGGCATCGTGAATTCCGGCTCCGGCTCGGATTCCTCAAAATATTTTTCATTGATTAAATACGGCAAGGCGGGATTGAAGACATCGACAATGACGCGGCCTTCCGGCGCGAGATGGCGCTGCATGCAGTGCAAGCACGCGAGTTGTTCTGTTACCGTGAGCAGATGCTGAAAGGGACGAAAGGGCAAAGTGATCAAATGAAATTTCTGGTTGAGCTCAAAGTTCCGCATGTCGCCTTGAGTCAACTGCACGCGGCTTTGCACTTCCGCACTTTCACGCGCAAGCCGTGCGCGGCAATACGACAACATGCTCGCCGACAAATCCATGCCGGTGATTTGCACGCCGGCGCGCGCCGTTGGAATGAGCACGCGGCCCGTGCCGCAACCGATTTCCAACACCGGCCCCAGCGCTTGCTGCGCCCTCGCAACGTAGAAGTTTACATCTTGCCGTTCACGATAGACGCCGATATGATCGTAGAACTCGGCGGTCGCGGCGTATTCATCGATGGGATTCGTCATATTTCATCGATTACAGCATTTTTCAAATGGAGGAATCCTTCAGCACGCAGATTCCTCATTGCGCTCGGAATGACATCGACTCCACGCCTCTGAAAAATGCTGTAAAAATATCTCTGCTAAAATCTACGCAGCCATTTTTTTTTGTGAAGAGGAGAAAAAGGTGCGCCGCACTTGGGAAGTGCGTCGCACTTTTTTTGCTCTATTTCAACAGCACGAGTTTGCGCGTCGCCACTTGCTCGCCGGCTTCGAGGCGATAGAGATACACTCCCGCGGCAAGCGCGCTCGCATCGAAGTAAACTTGATGTTCGCCCGCACTCATCTTGCCGTGCACGAGCGTGGCCACCTCGCGCCCGGCGAGATCAAAGACTTTCAACGTCGCCAACGCGCTAGTGGGAAGATGAAACGTGATGAGCGTGGTCGGATTGAAAGGATTGGGATGATTCTGAC
>JABWAN010000564.1 GCA_013361015.1 Candidatus Zhuqueibacterota bacterium
GGCGATAGATGCCCGTGCGGAAGAACTCGTCGAGCACGCCGTTCTCGTTGGTGGCGACGACCGCGAAGTGATCGACCGTCGACAGGCGCTTCACGAACGCGGCTTCGTTCGGCAAGATTACGAAGAATGATTTTCAAGCACTGAGCACGAAGGTGATGAATGGCATGCAAGACCGCAAACTCACGTATCAGGAAATCGACGATATTCTGCTGCTCATGAGCCAGGCTGCGGAGGGTGGGCACGAAAGCTCGCATTGAGAATTTTGGTGAAGAACCGGCTGAGCGCGGTGTCTTTAGTTGCACAACTCGAGCAGCGAGCAGAAACGAGCAATGAGTGCTCGTGAAGTATATGGAACGGATTCTCACAAATCATTTGCTGGAGCAGAAAATGCTGGCATGGAAGCGCGTGCTTGCCGTCTGGCTAGGTGGCCTCGTGATGGGACTGATGGGCGAGCAGGAAGTTGCTCTTGGCCAAATCACTGTTTCGGATCTGAGAGCTTTCAAACAACGCTATGTCAACGACTACGTGGGTTGTTCTGATATTTCCGCCACGGTTACCAAACATCTCAACACGCCGGTGGGGCAAGGCTGGGGCGGTTATAGTCCCACGGAATGGTATATCGCCGCGGACTTGACACAAGCCGCCGGTTGCGGTAATAACTCCGGCGAGAGCCGCTTGCAAGCCGCACTAGATTACGCAGAGAACCGGGCGATTGAAAATTGGTGGGAGCGCGAGATCGGTGTTCCGCGCAGCCTCGCGGCCGGCTTGTTGCGCGGCGGCGGCAGCGTGCGTTCGGATTTGCGCATGCGTCTCGAAAATGCCTTACGCCGATTCATCGGCATGCAAAGCTTGAGTGAGCGCAACGGCGCGAACACAGTGTGGCGTGGTTGGGCGCGATTGCTGGCCGCGGCGTATTTTCAAGACACGGCCATGGCGCAAAGTGCAGTCGATCTCATGGCCACAGCGACGAGTCAGGGCAACTATGCCCACGTGCAACACGATTGGTCGTACTTCTTCCATTACGACGTGCTCAATATGCATTACGGCGGCCAGCACTTCGGTGATTACGCGTGGTATCTGCAATTCACGGAGAACACGCCATTCGCGCTCGATGCGCGCGTGAATCCTGATGATCCCCAACGCCGCACCGGGTTGGAACTGACCCTGCTGTGGTTCAAAAACTTCCTGCGCTGGACCTATTACAAAGGCTATGGTGATCCATACACGGTTTCGAAATTTCCGCACAAGCAAAACGCTTATGGCAACCGCCTCAAGTGGGGCGCGGATTTGTTGTCGCGGACCTCTTATTCCGAAGCGCAAGCTTATCGCAGCATGTTGAATGAGGTCGCCACCGGCGCGGCCGGTCCGATTGGCGCGCGCGCGTTTCCCCAAGCGCGTTATCTCGTGGTGCGGCGCCCGGGATTTTTTAGCAGCTTGATCATGGCCAATCTCGTCGAGCCGCACATGGAAGCTTCCAGCTTCGCACCGATTTTCGGCGCAGTGAATATCGTCACGCCCTCCACCGTGAGCAAGCTCAGCGAGTCCGAGATTTTTCAATATCCGCAGGCTTTGCTCAACGCCATCACGATGCCGGCAGATTATGAAGACGCAACGGTCGAGCCGAATTCGCAATACTCCGGCCGCGAAGATTTGGGCGCAATTACGAACATGCTGCGGAATTGGGGCTATTACGGCGTTTCGACTTTGGGAGGTTATTACGGGTTGGGCGCGGAGAGTTTGACGGGAGGCAGCAATAGCTTTTCGTTCAAACGCTCGTGGTTTTTCTTCGATGATGAGATCGTGTGCATTGGCAGCGGCATCAACGCCAGTAGTGCGAGTCTCGGCGGCATCAAAACGGCGCTGTTCAATTCGGATGAGCACGGCGGCACTCTTCGCGCTTCGAACGGCAATCACGCGGCGCCGACAAGCCCGGGTGATCGGCGCGCGCTTGGGCAGATGAATTGGCTGCACCAAAACGGCATGGGCTATTATTTCCCCGGCGGGGCGAATGTGAATGCCGAAGGTTTGGGTTCGAACTATGCACGCGTTTATCTTGATCACGGCAGCACGCCTGCGAATGCTTCCTTTGCCGCGGTGTTGTTGCCGGATTACGGCCAGGCCGAGGCGCAGAATTATGCGAGTAATGCCGGAGTCGAGGTGCTGCAGCGCGACGGCAACGCGCACGTCGTGTTTGATCGTTCTTCGAATGTGACCGCGATAGCGGCTTTCGCTGCGCTCACGCGCAACGAGCTTGCGACGAATTTGCCCGGCTATGTGCTCTATCAAAACGCCGGCGGCAAATTTGGTTTATCGCTCTACAATCCGCATCGCGAAACAGCACTCAGCAACAACACCGTCGATGATCGCGTCAATCCCATGGTGGATTTTGAAGTGAAGCAACCCACGGCCCACGCGTACAAAGTGCAAGTGCCGTTTCGCATACGCAAAGGCTCCGGCAAAGGCATGGACTTGTTCGAAGTGAGCGAGATTGCTGCAAATCGCTCGGAGATTCAAGTCAATCTGCGGGTATATCGCAAGTTTGAGATCGCGGGCACGACGAACAACGACGGCTCGGTGACGATCAACTCCGCGTGGATTGCGTGGAATGATGCCGCGGAGGATGAGCCTGCGACTCCGCCGCCCACAAATCGTTTTCCCGTGGCCGTGATCAATGGCGCAGCGCATGGTTATGTGAGTGACGTGCTCACTTTCAATGGCTCCGCCTCATACGATCCCGATGGCGGCAGCATTGCGTCATATCAATGGCAATTCGGAGACAATACCACGGCGAGTGGCGCACAAGCAACGCACACTTATGGCGCGCCGGGCAGCTACAGCGTCGGTTTGGAAGTCACGGACGATGAAGGCGCAAAGAGCACAACAACTCTCGAAGTGACCATTCAGCAACAGCCCTCGGGCGGCGAGCAATTGCGCGTGGTGGTTTCCGGCGATGACAAGTACGAAATGTTCATCAATGGCGTGCGCGTTGGCGCAAACGCAACATGGCAAACCGCGGAAGAGTACAGCGTGCCTTTGTTGGATGGAAAAAATCTCATTGCCGTGAAAGCGGAAAACTGGGATCAAGCCGGCGCGTTTCTCGCGGAGGTATATGCCGCGGGTAATTTCTGGCCTTCCGATACCAAGTGGAAAGTCAGCTTGGCGGACGAAAACGGCTGGCAGCAAATTAGTTTTGATGACAGCAATTGGAGCGCGGCGACTTCCCATGGCTTGCACGGCGTCGCGCAACCATGGGCGCAATTTCAAAACGTCGCGGGCATCTCCACGGACAAAGGCGTGCACTGGATTTGGTCCGCAGATAAGCGGCAAGAGCACGTGGTTTACCTTCGTTTCACCGTGCCGCTCGGTGTTGACGTGCAGGCGCCTGCCGCGCCGAGCGGAGTTCGTATCGGAACGCAGTGAACGTGATTTGGATTTATGAATTGTGGTGGGATCATTGGATTGATGGAATGCTGAATTTCTTACCGTTTCACCGTGACTCCAAAACTCCAGCACTCCAATAATTCATTGTTCCATCGCTACAAGTTGAAGGAGACTATCTTGCACCAAGCTCGCGTCACCCAGACGATGTTTGGCTTCGTCTTTGGTTTTTGTTTAGGAGGGTTTTTAGCAGTCACGGTCGTGCGCGAAGCGGTGCCTTTGCGTGATCATGTCTGGGCGATAGGGCTCGCATTGCTCACCGGCGCGCCCATCATCGCGATTATGTTCATTTGGTTCAAGTCATTGTTGAAAAAAGTGCGCGTGGTGCTCGGCGAAAAAGGCGGCGAGGTCATCAGCGCAATTTTGACTTTTCAAATCGTGGCCTCACTGATTATTTTTTTGATTGTGGTTGCGATTCTTTACGCCGCGATAGCTTAACGGGAGCCGATATGCCTCTTGCGGAAAGCGCGCAGGCTCCGGAAATTTCCGTGATCGTGCCGTCCTACAACTCCGAGAAAACGATTGCAGCTTGCTTGCAAGCGTTGGTGCAGCAAGAGTTGGCTGCGCCGTTTGAAATCATCTTGGTGGATAGCTCGACGGATCGCACGCCGGAAATTGTGCGCGCGCAGTTCCCGCAAATACGGGTCTTTCATTTAAAAGAAAAGACGCTGCCCGGCGTGGCGCGCAATCACGGGCTCGCGCACGCACGCGGCGAGATTTTGGCGCTCACGGATTCGGATTGCATCGTGGAGCCGCGTTGGTTGCAGGCGATTCAAGCCGCGCACGCCACCGGCGAGTATCACGTGATCGGCGGCGGCGTGCGCAATGCATTCCCGTGGCACCCAATCAGCATTGCCGAGTTCTTTCTGGAATTTCGCGAGTTCTCCGTGTATTCGCCGCGGCGGGAGATCGACGTGTTGCCCACGAACAATCTCTCCGTGCGCCGCGCAATCTTCGCGCGCTTTGGCACGTTCTCCGATTTGCGCGCGTCGGAAGACGTCGTGTTCATTCATCAATTGCGCAGCCACGGCGTAAAAGTTTTGTTCGAGCCGCGCATTCGCATCCGGCACATGAATCGCCGCGCGTGGCAGCCGTACCTGCGCAATCAAAACATTCTCGGCAAACACTCGGCGTTGACGCGGCGCTTGTTCCCCTTGCCCGGCGCGGCGTTGGCGGCCAAGCCCTGGGTCGCACCGCTTTTGCCCTTTATTCGTACAGTGCGAACGCTGCAATTCACT
>JABWAN010000565.1 GCA_013361015.1 Candidatus Zhuqueibacterota bacterium
AAGACCTTGTCACACGTGCCCGAGACTGATTTGATGCCGGCCTGATCCGCATCACTCGAATCCAACTCGGAGCTTTCATAAGATGGCTAGGAATGCCAATCACGTCTTGGTGCGACGTCAATCCCTTACCAACACCTCCCGCCCTGCGAATAAGGCCCGCACAATTTCACGCGCCGGCAATAGCGAACTTTTTCAGGAATACTATTTTCTCTATCGCATCGCTGCGACTTTGGCGGATAAAATGGAGGCCGAGCGCCCGATCCGCGAGGTGAAGAAAATCGTAGGCGAGTTTTTTCATCCCCAAGAGTATGCTTTGTTGTTATGGGAGGAAGAAAGCCAGGGCCTGCATCTCAAGAGCCATTTCGGTTTCTCCCGCCCGCGCGCAGAATTGCTGGCCCTCGAAAAAAATCGGCATTGGCGCACTGCGCTCCGGCGCAAGTACCCGGTTCATGTTCCCGATCTCGCCTCGGCAGCTTCGCCGCTGTTGGCGCATTGGAAAACGCCCATGCGCCGCGGAGATTTTGTTGCAACGCCCTTATACGTGAACGCCCAACGCAGCTTGGGCGTCATGAGCCTTTATCGCGAGCAGCCGAACAGTTTCACTGCAGTGGAAATCAAGCTACTGCAAAAAATCGCCGTGCAGCTCGGTAAAGTGCTCGACAAAATCGCACTCTATCATCAAACGCACGCACTTTCCATTACCGATGCGTTGACCGGGCTATACAATCGCCGCTACTTCAACGAACGCTACGAAATCGAATTCATGCGCGCGGCACGGTATGCGCGACCGCTCGCCGTGCTGGTGATCGACATCGATCATTTTAAAAAGTTCAACGATGAGCACGGCCATCTTGTGGGCGACAAAGTTTTGAAGATGACCGCTAAAATTCTGGAAGAGAACATCCGCAAAGCGGATATTCTTGCGCGTTTCGGCGGTGAGGAATTCATCGTCGTCCTGCCGGAGATCGACAAAGAGCACGGCTGCCAAGTCGCCGAAAAACTCCGCCGCGCCATCGAGCTCACGCATTTTCCCAAAGAAGAAAGCCAACCGCTCGGACACCTCACCGCCTCGTTCGGCCTCGCCGCGTTCCCCGAAGACGCGACCGACGGCAACAAGCTGCTGGCGCTCGCCGATCACGCCTTGTATGCCGCCAAAGCGAATGGGAGGAATCGCGTGGAAGTCGCAGGGCCAATAGTACAGATTTCATAATTTGTTTGCGTGCCGTCGCGCAATGTGTTGCGGCCTTGGAGTCATTCCTCTCTTCGCCCTCTTATTCTCACCTCTTATTCTAACCTCTCATTATCAGCCTGCCAGCTAGTTCAGCTCGTTTCAAATTTTCCAATGTCTTTCTCGTATCCGCACAAATAGTAAGAGTCTTTTCACGCTCGTTGCGTCATTATTGACATGGAAACGCCGTTTCGAATCCTCAAAAAGAATACGCAAAATCCGTAGGGCAAAAATCTCTATTGACTTTCTTGCCTGCTCATGACAAATTTTGGCCATGAAAAAATACCTCTGCTTCGCTCTCCTCGTTGCCGCGGGCTTTTCGTTTGCCCATGCGCAATCGTTGCCGGGAACGATTACCAAAATTCCGGACCAACTCTATCGTCGCGCCGCCCTCGCGATTGTAAAAGTCATTGCCGGTGATCAACAGCACGCCGGCGCCGGTATTATCATCGGCAAAACCCGCAATGGCGCCTCAGTTATCCTCACTACCAATGCGCTCGTCACGGGTTTCGAGAACCAACTCAGTGTGCAGCTCGAAAATCAAACCACGGCAACGCCGGCACAAATTATCACACCGAAGTGGCGCAACCGCGATTTGGTTCTGCTCGCGACGCGCGCGAGTTTACCGGGCGCGCCGGCACTTGACTACGGCCGCTCGGATCAACTTGCGGCGGGTGACGAGGCCGCGGTGTTGGGTTTTCCTCAAACCTCTTTTCTCTCACAAAATGCCGGCGAAATCGTGCGCAACACCGCCGCGAAGATCACACTGAATTTCGCGATTTCTCCCGGCCAGAACGGCGGCCCTCTCGTTGATCGGCATGGCAGAGTGATTGGCATTGCGCTCGCGCACGGTCAGGAAAATGGTGAAGCGCTTCCCATCGATCTCGTGCGCTTCGTCACGGAAGACTGGTTGCGCAATGCGCCACTCGCCGAATCGTGGCATGAGGCCAAAAATACCAAGCACTGGTATAGCTGGGCGTTGGGTATTGTATTGATTTCCGCTGCCGGCCTCGCCATTGGGATGTCGGGGGTGCTATAGTCTGCGTGCCAATTTCGGATTCGCGGCAAGCGGTTTCCATGAAGGATGGGTTCGCCAAAGCGTGAGGAATACCGCATCATCACATCACTGAGCTCGCAGTATTGCGAGCGCCTCCCTTTTTCCCCACGAAATGTTTTGAGAAATATTTCATACCCGCGGTGTCTCTAAGCTCACAAGCCCAAACCAGTGTTCACGCTTTCCGGTACCCGAATGCCTCGCAAAGGGAGCACGCCATGCAAGTGCAAAGGTCTTTAACAAAACCTGTCGCAATTGCTCTGTGGACGATTATAGTGTTGCGCGTCGCATTTATTTCTCATGGCAGTGCGAGGCTATATGCGCAGACGGGCAAGCCTCTCACCGTTCGCGCCACGAGCATGCTGCGCTCCGCTGAGGTTTTCGATCGCGGGGATCACGTCCATATCTACGGTAAGCAAACCCTCAAAACCTATGTCTATTATCGGCTCAGTGCTTTACCTTTTCGAGAATTTCAACTGCACGTCGAAGCCGCAGGTGACGTTACTGGACCCGCGCCATGGCCGAAAATCGGCATAGCTTTCGACGACACCGTTCGCATTGTGAAAGAAGTGGAGATCCCAAGCGCGGCTTTTCAAACGTATGACTTCGGAGCGCTCAACACCACGGGGCATGCCTCCCTCTATTTTATTTTTACGAATGACTACTACGATGCCGCGCGCAACGCCGACGTGAATCTCAAAATTCGGCAAGCCGTTCTCACTTCCGCGGCGACGAGGGACACGTTTGTTGTGCAAGGCCAGCAACTCAGACTCTTGTGGAATCCCAATCGCGAAGCTGATTTGGCGGGCTATAAAATCTATCACGGCTTGCAGCCGGGCAAATATCTCGCGCCGATCACGGTGAGCAAAGACAGCACTTCCCATCTTTTTAAGGTTGACGCGGGATACAAATACTTCTTTGCAGTTGCAGCTTTTGATACGGCGCGCAACCAAAGCGCGCTTTCACCGGAAATTATGGCACAAGTGCAACCCGCCACGATTTTGGCCAATAGTGATTTGAACGGCGACGGCAAATGCGACGCGCTTGACATACAAATTTTCAGCCGCGCTTTCGGCTCCACCTGTGCCGGTGCGCGCTACAATAACAAAGCGGATTTCAACGGCGATTGCAAAATCGACGGCCAGGATCAGCTTCTCTTCAGCAAAAATTGCAAGTAAGGAGGCTGTATGGATCTCAATCTCTATGATGAATTTTGGTTCAAAGTAAAAATTCAGAGCGCCAAAGGTGTGTATGGCGTGGAATGCCAGATTGTTTACCCTCCCGACATTCTGGAAGCCGTACTCGCAGAGGATGGCGCGGTGAAAACACAAATGGGCTCTTTCCTGTCGCAAAACAATTCGCTGACGATGCTTAATGCAAGATTGGAAGACGACAAGCCCGGCAAGATTTTCATTGGCCTGAGCAAACTGGGAGAGGCAATGGAAAGTGCAGGCGCTGGTTCGCTGTTCGACGTTTTGTTCCGCTGCATCGGCGTCGGGCAAGGCGACATTCGTTTTGCGCAATCGCAAATTTACGACGCGGCGATCAAAACGAAACCCAGCCAATGGACAGCCGTGAGCGTGCAAGTGGTCGGCATCAATATTGTCTCAGTTGACCTCGTGCCGCGCAGCATCGTGCGGCGAGAAATCGCCGTGACATTGCAAGTGTGAGATGAGCGCACGGAGGCGAGAAGGTGAATCTCAATCTTTACGATCGGTTTTGGTTCAGCGCTAAAATTCAAAGCGGCAAAGAAGTTTGTGGCGTAGAATGCCGGATTGCATATCCCCCACAGCTTTTGGAAGCCGTGCTGGATGAAAACGGCGGCGTGCAAGCGCAATTGGGCAGCTTCTTTTCCAACGGCAGCCGCGACACCACAATGTTGAACGCAAACTTGGAAGATGACAAGCCGGGCACATTGGTTTTGGGGTTGAGTAAGTTGGGGGAGAGCCAGCCTCAAAACGGGAAAGGAGCGCTTTTCAGCGTTTTGTTCAAGTGTATCGGCGTCGGAGAGGGCGAGCTGCGCTTCGAGCAGTCACATATCTACAACGCCGAGGCCAAGGAAGTGCCGAGCAAATGGCATGGGGCAAACCTGCAAGTTGTCGCCATCAATGTAGTTTCCGCGGAGATCATTCCAGTGGAGAAAGGATAGCTGGTTCGCTTTGCTCCGGCGTCCCCGCAAATGCCTGGAAAAAGCCCTTGCATCGCAGAAGATTTGTTGCTTATATTAACGCCGCTGAAAAAAAGCTCGGGGCGTGGCGCAGACCGGTTAGCGCACTTGACTGGGGGTCAAGGGGTCGGAGGTTCAAATCCTCTCGCCCCGACGAGCTGAGGAGTTGTGATTCCAAAAGAGTCGCAGCTCCTTTTTTATTTTT
>JABWAN010000566.1 GCA_013361015.1 Candidatus Zhuqueibacterota bacterium
CTGCTTCACGTGTACCAATTCATGCCCCATCAGTGCGAGCCCGCGTGGGGTGCTCAAATCGAAACGGCCCGGCGCGAAAAAAATGTCTCGGCCAAAAGTAAAAGCCTCGGCATGCAGTGCTTGGGCCGCCGCCCCGGCTTTGGCGTCTGTGTGTACCCGCACCGGACTTGCGGGAAATTTGCGGCGCAGGTTGAAACTCGGCGTTGCTTCGTTTTCAACATGAGCATTTGCTAATTCACCCGGCACCATAGCCAGTGAGCGCTGCGCGTCGTAATACGATTGCACACGATTCATCAAAAACACCGGATCAATCATTATCGTGCTCGTCGCCGTTTCCGTTGCCAAAGAGACCAACGCTTCCGCCTCGTGCGTAAGCACTTCGCGACTGTGGAATGATTTCTTCCGTGTGCTCGAACGCAAAGCATGCGGCAACCGTCGTGAAAATGGAAATTCCAAGTTGGCGCTGCCGCCGGTTCGCGCATGGCCTTCGCCACTGCGTTCGGGCTTTCTCAGCATGCTCTCGCCGCCGGCACTTGTCGAGATTCTGCGATCAAACCAAGATTGCCGTGCGAATACAGGCTCCCATTGTCCTATCATTGTGAGAGCTTCACGCTTCAGCTTCCGCGATTTCACGCCCAGTTGCTTTGTACCCGCCTGTGGCGCATCGTCCCGATTTGTCTTACTAAAAC
The DNA here is from genome assembly GCA_013361015.1 of Candidatus Zhuqueibacterota bacterium. Lineage (GTDB taxonomy): Bacteria > Zhuqueibacterota > Zhuqueibacteria > Zhuqueibacterales > Zhuqueibacteraceae > JABWAN01. Next base: position 690 of record JABWAN010000566.1, read on the forward strand.
CACGCGTTCGAACATGAGCAGCGACATCGCCGGTCGGTGTGCGCGTCTCATCCAACCTCTTTGGCAACCTAAAAACTGGCGAGCTTTCTTTTTCGTTGTCAAACCGCACTTGGGCGGGCATTGCCGCTTGCGAAAATCTTAGAGCCATGAACGGTAAGATGGCGTTCTCGGCGAAGCATGAAATATTGAGTAGCGGCCGATTGGTGCGTTGCCTAATGGCGCTCCGCGGAGAGCCACTGAGATAGGCGTGCACGGCATTGGTGCTAGCACGCCCAGAGCTTCCAGCACGCGCAGTCGCTGCAAGATTGTCCTTAGTAATGATCCGGTTTTGCTTGGCAGGGAGGGCATGCACAAAAGGTGAAGGTAGTCTATCTTTTGAATGCAGGGCTTCCCGCGAGCGTAATGCAGTTGTTTGCGAAGGCAATGGCCAATGCGGCAGAATCGCCTCAGCAAACCACGAAGGCCCCGGCAACAAATGCACAAATGGGCCAGCGCTCAAAGCCAGGCTCGATAAAAAGATCAAACCATTTGCAGGAAAATTGCTGCCGCGTCGCCGCGGTGCGGCCCAGCGCCCAAGCGATCTTTCGCCGGTCCATTTTGTAGCCTGGTTCGCCGAGAAAGCATGCGGGCGTAGACCCACGTTTTTGCGCTTATGCGTTGCAAGCTGCAGCGCCTTGCGTACGCCAACCGGCAACGCGTGCTTTGCGCCGGCCGTGTGAGCCCGCCGCAGCACTTGCGCAAGAAAGCGCGCTTCTATGCCTTTGTTGAGATTCTCATTATGGCGACGTTCCATATTCGCACGCCAGCTTTAATTGCTAAAGGGTAAATTCAATGCGATTGAAAGCAATGATTCTCACCACGGAATTGCACGGAAACTCACAGAAAGGATTTCGGCTTTCTTCGCGAGTATTTCCGTGTGCATCTGTGTGATGCTGTGGCCATTAGTCATTTAATTCCGCTTCGTCCAGCTCGGGGGCTAAGCTAGATCCAGACCGTTGTGTACCAACTCCAGCGACTCGAAGGCCACAGTGTTGCCGATGGCGCGCAGCTCCGGGCCGGTCCATTTCACCGGATAAGCCTCCGTGAAATTCCATTGCTTCACGCGTTGGCCGGCGTTGTCTTTCAGAATAATGCTCCCGTTCCGGCGCTTCACCTCGCCTCCGACCACGGCTTTGTACCACTTCCACAGTTCGTCCGAATCCCCCAAGCCATGTTTGAGCACAATCGTGGATTGCTTGGTGCGCTTGGCCAGGCGATGCACGAATTCATTGCGACCGCCCTCCCGATACTCTTCGGTTTCGGTTTCGACTTGAATGCCGCTCACCTCCGCAAAGCCTCCCGAGAGCAAGCCCTGCACTTCGATCACGAAGTTGAAGGAGCCATACGGATCCTTTGACCGGTCCACGGCTATCTCCTTTGCTCATTCAGCTTTTTGTTGATGCGCGAGATTTCTTTAACCCAGCGCTGGCGCTCGCGATGTTCAAGGTTCATCACCTCCGCCATGGGCCAGTGAAAATGATACGCGATAAAGGCTACCTCCTCATACAACCGTTCGAGGGGGTAGCCTACAATTCCCCCTCGAGGTGTTCCTCCAGCTCAAACTTGTGCTCGCACTTCGGGCACGTCACCTTTTGCGCGGCCACACCGTTCTCGTTGATGCGACGATAGAAGTCTTGCAGGTAGCTCAAGTCTGCGGCGAAGAGCTTCTCGATTACGCCTGGATTGATGTGTTGCAGGCTGCCCAATTGCGAGATCACGCGCGCGAGCAAAATCACCACCAAATAGGCTTGATTGGCTTGCACGCGCGGATCTTTCAACGGCAGAATTTCATCCGCCGCAGTGGCCAGCCGCATCACGCCCTTTTTGTGGAGCGTGCCCGCGTCGTCAACGTAGCCTTTGGGCAGCGTAAATTCGAATTCGGTTTGAAACGTCATGACACACGCTCCACGCCTTCACAGACGAGTTCCAATGTTTCGATGGCGACTTCATTGCCTTTGGCATTGAAGTCCGGCGGATCATATTTGGAAGGCCACGCTTCTTTGAAATTCCAGCGCACCGTGTCATTGCCTTCTTCGTCCTGCCCGATGACCGAGCCGTTCTTGCGTTGGATCTTACCGGCGATGGCGTCCTTGTGCCATTTGTAGAGATCCATGTTATCCGTAATGCCCCATTTCAACGTGACGTTCGAGTATTTCGTCAAGCCCGAAAGCTTGCGCACGTTCGTCACTTCATTGCCTTCACGATAGTCGATGGCATCCAACTCGGAGCCGAAGCCGCTGCATTCACTGAAGCCTGCTTGCGTGATACTATCGATCTCCAGCCGAAAACGAAAATTGCGGTAGGGATCGTTCTTTCTTGCGTTCGCCATTCTTCAATTCTCCTCGATTTTTAGCGTGACGGGACGGCAACCCTAAGCTAACTGGGTTTTTTGGCTGAAACGGATAATCACAAACTCTGCGGGTTTCACCGGCGCAACGCCCACGTCGATTATAAGCCGTCCGGCATCGCGCACTTCCGGCGGATTGTTTTCGGCGTCAACCTTTACAAAGAAGGCCTCTTCCGGTGACAATCCAAACAGCGCGCCGCTGCGCCAAACGGTGGTGAGGAACGCGGAGATATCCCGTTTCACGGTTCCCCACAGCGCGGGAGAGTTCGGCTCAAACACAACATACTGCGTCGCCTCTTCGATGGACTCTTCCAGAAAGATAAAGAGCCGGCGAATGTTGACGTAGCGATATTCCGGATTCGTTTTGGAGGCCAGTGTGCGCGCGCCCCAGATCACGAGACCCGCGTCCGGGAAGCTGCGAATGACATTGATGCCTTCGGGATTGAGCGAGTCCTGCTCGCCTTTGGCCACGAGCGTTTCCACGTCCACGGCAATGTTCAGCGCGCCGTCAATAGTGCCCGCTGGCGCTTTGTGAACGCCGCGGGTAATATCGGTCTTGGAATAACTTCCCGCCACGGCGCCCGAAGGCGGAATCGTCTTTCTTGTTCCGTTCAAAGGATCATTGATGATGACCCACGGATAGTACAACGCGCCGTACATAGATGTCAGTCCTTGTTTGAATCCTCTAATCGTGCCATTTCCGACTCCAGAAGGCTTCAGCCCAATAGGTGGATCGGCGACGAAGAAACAGTCGCGGCGATTCTCACAATAGGTCGTGGCCTCCTTCACCAAGCCATTGCCTGTAACTGGGGAGTCTGGAATTGCCACAATATTGATGTCATCGATGGGATCGAACGCATGCAGACCGTTTTGCAAGCTCTCGTCGCCGATGAAATCGGATTGGATTAAGCCAGTTATTCCATCTACCCCGTCCTGATCTAGTGGGAAGGTCGTATTCTGCTTCGGCGGATTCTTGGTCGAGTTAGTCGCCAAATCAATAAAAATGAATTTGGATATCCCGTCGATCCGCGACTCCACATAGTTCTCATTTGGCTGATTATTGGCATCCTTTTCACTCATTGAAAGATTGTCGAAGCTTTCCACCTCGACACTGTTTTGGAGAATAATCATTTTGAAAAGATTGCCTCCGTCACTGGCCGTTTCAATCTTGACGGAAAGAGTTTTGCCCCATTTGCCCGGGCTGCTTGCGGTCGCTTTCAAAGTGGCCGCGTCCTGTGCGTCTTTTAAAATTCCGTTCGCTGAGGTTGCATCTGGCTTTTTAGGATCTCCACTGTAGTGGCACGTTCGCACCACATAGCAACGGGTTCCTCCTTCGGCAAAAAATTGATAGACTGCATATCCCAAATAACCATCCGTCGTCAACCCGCCGAACTTGTCCACGAATTGCGTCCAATTCGCCACCAACTCGGCTTTGCCAATTGGGCCTTTGGTCGCGAGGCCCACGAAAGCGCCCGTGGAGGTTCCCACGCCTTCGATGGGTTGTTGCCCTCGGACTTCTTCGATGTATACGCCTGGCGATAAGTATTCCGGCATGTTCCAAT
>JABWAN010000567.1 GCA_013361015.1 Candidatus Zhuqueibacterota bacterium
GTCATCTCCGTTTGTTTACCGAGGGGGCTAGTTCACCGAGGTGACTTACAGCGCTTCGCGGATTGCAAAAAGCAAAAGCCCGCGAATTTTTCTGTAAGAATGGCGATCTGTTTGCGACCAAACAACGTACCTATGCAAGCTCCTTTGTCCAAATTCATTGTTGCATTTTTTAATACGCCTCTGCAAAATAACCGAGTACACAGTCTAGACTTTTTCAGCCGGAGATAACCACAATGAATGCCGAAAAGAAACGCCTGGCAGACGCCCACTCTAGAATTGCCCCATGGAAAAAATGGGGACCGTACCTCACCGAGCGGCAATGGGGCACGGTGCGTGAAGATTACAGTCCCTATGGCAACGCGTGGGAATATGTCTCGCATGATGCGGCGCGCAGCAAAGCTTTTCGTTGGGGCGAAGAAGGCATTGCCGGCATTTCCGATGAACAACAATTGCTTTGTTTTGCCCTCGCGCTGTGGAACGGCAAAGACCCCATTCTCAAAGAGCGCATGTTTGGCTTGACCGGCAACGAAGGCAATCACGGCGAAGACGTCAAGGAGTATTACTATTATCTCGATAGCACGCCCACGCATTCGTACATGAAGATGCTCTACAAATATCCGCAGCGCGAGTTTCCCTATGCGTGGCTCGTGGAAGAAAATCGTCGCCGCGGAAAAGGCGAAGCGGAGTTCGAGTTGATCGATACCGGCATTTTCAACGACGATCGCTATTTTGACGTGTTCATCGAATATGCGAAAGCTGCGCCCGAAGACGTGCTCGTGAAGATCACGGTGCATAATCGCGGGCCGGAGGCAGCGCGCATCAGTTTGCTGCCGCAGCTTTGGTTTCGCAACACATGGTCGTGGGGACATAACGGCCACAAGCCCACACTCACGGAAGCGGCGAAGGGCGTCATCGAAGCCCGGCAAGGCGATCTCGGCACGTTGCAACTTTACTGCGAAGGCGCGGCCGAGCTTTTGTTCTGCGAGAATGAAACGAACGCACGGCGCTTATATGGCGCGCAAGATAGCCGCGGAACATTTAAAGATGGCATTAATGATTACATCGTTCGTGGCCAAAAGCATGCGCTCAATTCTTCGCATAGCGGAACAAAAGCCGCAGCACACTATCAGCGCACCATTGCAGAAGGCGGCTCGGCGAGTATTCGTTTGCGTCTCTCGAATGCAGCGTTGCACAAGCCATTCGAAGATTTTGAAAAAATCTTTGCGCAACGCCTGCAAGAGGCCGATGAGTTTTATCATGAAGTGCAAGATCGCATCACGAATGCCGATGAAAAAAACGTGCAGCGTCAAGCCTTTGCCGGAATGTTGTGGTCAAAGCAGTTCTACTATCTCGACGTTCCGCAATGGCTGAGGGGCGACCCCGGCCAGCCCGCGCCGCCCGCGAATCGTTTGCACGGACGCAATCATGAATGGCTGCACCTCAACAACGCCGAGATCATTTCCATGCCGGACAAGTGGGAGTATCCATGGTATGCGGCTTGGGATCTCGCGTTTCATTGCCTTCCGCTGGCGCTGATTGACGCGGAGTTTGCCAAGGAGCAACTCTTGCTGCTCACGCGCGAATGGTATATGCATCCCAACGGCCAATTGCCCGCTTATGAATGGGCCTTCGGCGACGTGAATCCGCCGGTGCATGCCTGGGCCACGTGGCGCGTGTTTCAAATCGACCGCAAACAAAGCGGCGGCAAGGGCGATCTCATGTTTCTCGAGCGCGTGTTTCAAAAGTTGTTGTTGAATTTCACGTGGTGGGTGAATCGCAAAGACGCGCACGGCATGAATATTTTTCAAGGCGGCTTTTTGGGATTGGACAACATCGGCGTGTTCGATCGCAGCGCGCCGTTGCCCACGGGCGGCCACATTGCGCAAGCTGACGGCACAAGTTGGATGGCAATGTACTCGCTCAACATGATGCGCATTTCACTCGAGCTGGCGCAGCACAATCACGTGTATGAAGACATGGCCACGAAATTCTTCGAGCACTTTTTGTATATTGCCGGCGCTACCGCGAACATTGGCGGCGAGGGCCTCAATCTGTGGGATTACCACGACGAGTTCTTCTATGACGTTTTGCATCTGCCGGACAATTCCACGATTCCGCTCAAAGTGCGTTCCATGGTTGGCTTGATTCCGCTCTTTGCGGTCGAGACGCTCGAACCGGATTTGCTCGAGCAAGTGCCGGAGTTCAAGCAGCGCCTCGAATGGTTTCTCAACTATCGCCCCGATTTGGCAAGCCTGGTTTCGCGTTGGAATGAGCCGGGCAAAGGCGAGCGGCGTTTGCTCTCGCTGTTGCGCGGACATCGCATGAAAATGCTGCTCAAGCGCATGTTGGATGAAACCGAGTTTCTTTCCGATTACGGCGTGCGCGCGCTTTCGCGCTACCATCGAGATCACCCGTATGAGTTTTATGTGATGGGCAATCCGCACACGGTTTCATATCAGCCCGGCGAATCCGACAGCGGTTTGTTCGGCGGCAATTCCAATTGGCGCGGTCCGATTTGGTTCCCGGTGAATTATCTCCTCATCGAAGCACTGCAGAAATTTCATCACTACTACGGCGATGATTTCAAGATTGAATGCCCCACCGGCTCGGGGAAATTCCTCACAATCAATGAAGTCGCAAACGAACTGTCGCGGCGTTTGGCTCGCGTGTTTTTGAAGGATGAAAACGGCCATCGTCCGGTGTTCAGTTACAACGAAAAAATTCAAACCGATCCCCACTTCCGCGACTATGTTTTGTTCCACGAATACTTCCACGGCGACAACGGCCGCGGCGTGGGCGCCTCCCATCAAACCGGCTGGACCGGCGTGGTCGCGAAGCTGTTGCAGCCGAGAAGTTGAAATGGAGTGATGGAGTTTGGGAGGGATCGTTGCGAGAGAGTTTTTGAGGCGCATTGCCAACCGAGCCATGCTAAAGCTGTGTGGAGCATGGCTCGGGATTTTTTTGTTTAGAGTGATTAAACCGCGGGGCGAGTTTGTTATCAACGACAACAATAAAAAGCGAGACTGATAATGATGCACAAAAAAACCATCTCAAGACTACTGCTCGCGCTCTTCGCCGTTGCCAACATCTCCACGGCGTGCGCGCGGACCGGAGAGGAAAACCAGATGATCGAAACAACTTTGGCCGCAGGCGATAGCGGCAAGGCCGTCGCGAAACTCGAAAAGTCGCGCGAAGAGTGGAAGCGTTTATTGACGCGGCAGGAGTATGCCGTACTCTTCGAGGAAGACACGGAGTATCCACGCTCCAGCCCGCTGAATCATGAAAAGCGCGAAGGCACGTTCATCTGCGCCGCGTGTTATTTGCCTTTGTTTTCTTCCAACGCAAAATATGAAAGCGGCACGGGCTGGCCGAGCTTTTTTCAACCGCTCCTCAAAGAGCACCTCGGCACCGACACCGATTATAAAATCGGTGTGGCGCGCACGGAGTATCATTGTGCGCGTTGCGGCGGGCATCAAGGCCACGTGTTCGACGACGGCCCGAAGCCCACAGGTTTGCGTTACTGCAACAACGGCGTCGCACTGAAATTCATTCCCAAGGGCGAGCCGCTGCCAGCGCTGCGACAATAGTCATGCGCGCAATGCGATACTCTAGTATGTCATTCTGAAAGAATCTGGTTAAGCGTTGGAGCCGTTGCCGAGTGTTCAAAAAGATTCCTACGGAATGGCATCTTCGATGATGAGCCGCACACATTTGCGAAGAAATCACTTCTCCCACTTTGAGCATGAGACTTTGCCATATGAACATTCTTCCGATTCTTTCAATGTTGCTGTTGCTCTCGTGTCAAGCTTCCGAGCAATCCGAGAACAACTCCGCTTCCTTGACGATTGCAACCGAGCAGACGAAAAACCTTGCGACCGCAACTTTTGCGGGTGGCTGTTTTTGGTGCATGGAAGCACCGTTCGACAAACTTCCTGGCGTAGCTTCTACGATCTCGGGTTACACCGGCGGTTTCAAAAAGAAGCCCACGTATGAAGAAGTGTCTGCCGGCGGCACGGGCCACGCAGAAGCCGTGCAAGTGACTTATGATTCCACTAAGATCAGCTATCTGCAACTGCTCCAAGTTTTTTGGCACAATATCGATCCGCTCGCGGCGAATCGGCAGTTTTGCGACGCGGGCACGCAATATCGCTCCGCTATTTTCTATCACAACGAAACACAGCGCAAACTTGCAGAAGCAACGAAGCGTGAACTTGTCGAGTCAGGGCGTTTCAAACAACCGATCGTCACCGAGATCGTCGCAGCCACGGAGTTTTATCCCGCCGAAGAATATCATCAAGATTTTTACAAGAAGAATCCGTTGCGTTACAATGCGTATCGCACGGGCTGCGGTCGGGATCGCCGTCTGCAAGAGTTGTGGGGCGAATCGCATTAGAACGTTGTGCCGATAAAATTATGCTCCCGCGCAGCCGCTCTGCATGCTGCACGGGAGTTTTTTTTTTTTGATCTACTCGCTATGAGGTCGTTTGTAATTTTCGTCAACGTTGTCATCCTGTACGGAGCTTCCCTAACACTTGGCCTACTACTCAAATCGGGCCGTTGTCTCAAGCACGAACGAGGGTTCTTCCAGAATCACAAGATGAGGGGGGAATGAATTACAAACCGACCCGAAACAATAC
>JABWAN010000568.1 GCA_013361015.1 Candidatus Zhuqueibacterota bacterium
GAGGCCGGTCGCACATGGCGCACAAACTCGGTTTCGTGCAAAGCCTGGCTCGCGAGCAGCACGTGCTCCAGATTCACCCGCGCCACGCTCGCCGGTTCCGGGTCGCTCGCCACCAATGCCTCCACCATGTTGCAAATGTTGGTGGGCAGGTTGCGCACCGAGCCGGCGGCGAGCAAATAGACTTCGCGCCACCAATTCATATCGCGCTGGAGCAGCGTGCGCAAAAGCGTGTCATATTCCGCTTGGCGCAAGACATAGCGCGCGGCGAGATATTCTTGAAACGTGCGATGCGGAAATGTGTAGATGCGGTGATCGCGCGCCTGCAAGAGGCCCGCGCGTTCTTGAATGTACGTCATCACGGTTTCGGCTTTATCGCCGCTGCCCAACACCGCTTGCAACTCCTCGCGCAATTCTTCGCGCGGAATGTCCGCGGCTTGCGCCGTGCGCTGCGACGCTTTTTCCTGGCGTTCATGCGCGGTGAAGGCCACGCGCTCCAAAGCATTGCGCAAAATCTCGGTGCGAATGCCGAGTTGCAGCACCAAGCCCGGTTCCACTTTCAAGCTGCCGTGCAGATCGCGCACGAGGCGATTTTCCCAATGCGCCAACAACAGATTCACAGCGCGGTCGTAAAGGTCCGCGCGGTCTTTGGGCAGGTAGCCGTCGCGCCCGTGTACTTGCGCCATGAGCGTGAGCAGCAGGGGATAATGCGCGAGTTCGCGCAAATGCTCCCAGTTTTGCACTGCGGCAATCAGGTTACGGGCTTCATTGGCGCATCGTTCTTTGTTCCAACCTTTGATCGGGCCGGCCGCTTGATACCACGTGGTGATGAAATTCTCAATCTGCTCCTTTTGGAACAGATCCAACTCCACCACAGGAAAACTCGTTTCCGGGAGATGCCACGGCTCATCGCCGCGACGGTACGCATATTCGCGGCAGGTGATGACCACGCGACATTTGTCCAGCGGCTTGGCAAATTCATGAATCGCTTGCGTGAGGAGCGTGCGTTTGGTTTCGGCGTCGCGCTCCGGCACTTCATCGAGGCCGTCGAAAAAGATCACGCCGCCGTGTTCGCGCAGTTGTTGTTGCACGCCGGTGAAGGCATCTTCGCAGCCGCATTCGTGCAGTTGAAATTTGAGATAATCCCACACGAGTCCGGCGCCGGGCCGGGTTTGCGCGCTCGGCAGCCACGCGGCAAAACGGCGCAACACAATGCGCACGGGCAGTGGCTTTTCTTCCGGTGACCAGCCCGTGAGTTTATCCGCGCCGGTTTTCTTGCCCACGCGGCGATAGGCGAGTTGCGCCGCAATGTGATGCACCAACGTGCTTTTGCCGCCGCCGGGCTGGCCGAGAATGACCACACGCGGCAGCGCGGCCACGGCCTCCACCGCAGAGATGGGGAGTTGTTTGTCTTCGGTTTCAGCGGCCGCAGCAGTTTTTCGTTTGCGCGTGCCGGTCGGCGTCGGTTCATCTCCATGTGCGCGCGGCGCAAGCGCTTCGGCAACAGTTTGATTTTTTCTGCGCCCTACTTTGGCGAGATAGAGCGTGGTAAACACCGTGGACACGGAGAGCGCTTCGGCGCCGGCGCTCATGGCGACCGTGTCATCGATGGGAGTGAGATCGAGGCCTTCGCATTGCGCCGCGAGGGTGCGGAGGTAGTGGCTTTCCCAATCCATGCGCGGGCCACCATTGACCACGCGAAATTCATAGCGCGCCGGTTTGTGGTCTCTTTCATTCAATGCAGAGAGCACACCGGCTTGAATCGACAAACTCTCTGCATGCGCTTGGCGCATAAAGTCGAGCATTTCGCGCACCGCGGCGAGCAGGTCGGTCTGCAAATGCGTTTGCTTGAGCATTTCCGCGGCTTGCAGAATATCGCGCAGTTCCGGCTCTTCCACCGCCGCGCTCAAAAACGCCGCTTCGAACGCCGTGAGCGCTTGCTCGAAATTGAGCTGCGGCAGCGTGCGCGCGTCGTAGCCGGCATCTGCGAAGAGCAGCGCAAGGTCGGCGCGGCTGAGCTTCTCGCCGCGCACCAAACGGGCGAGTTCTTTGCCCACTTCCGGCTCGTTGAAAAACTTTTCGAAAATATCTGCGAGATGGGCGGCTTGCTCTTTTTCTGCCGCTGTTGCGGTCACCGTGAGCGCGACAATGCCGCTATGCGTGCAACGCGCTAAAGCCTGCTGCTTGGCGGTCGGCGCAAGTAACTCGCGCGTGCGTTTGCCCGCGCCGTTGAGCAATTGGGTAGCGAGATTTGCGGCCAACGAGGAGAGAAACCCGGCGGAAAAAGGATCGAGCGGCATAGAATTGTTCCTTTTGCTAGACGCACGGCCTGCGCTTGCTTGAGCGCCGAAGGAGCAGCGTGCGATTTATCAAACGCGCAAAGCGCGCGGACGTGGCCCGCAAAAGAGAATTGCCCCATGCTATAGGAAGCAACACGATTGCGCCGGCGCCACGATGCGCATTGCGGACGCAAAAACGTGGCGTTAGAATACAACTCGGCGCGACCTTGTTCAAGCGCTTTTTCACAGTTTGTGCGTGCAGGGTGGGCGATAGCCGCGAGGTGCAGCGTAACGGAATGTGTAAATTCATGCGCCAAGATCGTGAGCATCTCATCGAAAGGGCGATTCAAATTCGGCGCGTTCGGGGACATTATGTGAATTTGGCTGCTCGCGGCAGCGCCGCCCACGACCCAGGCTGATGGATTGGGAATGTTGAGCGCTGCACCGAGAGTATTGTGGTCGGAGCAAAAATGAACATGGATGATAGGCAGATAGCTCGCGCTCAAGTCGGCAGTCACGCGACTAGAATTGTTTTCCAAATGCTGGGCTAGGCTCGCGATTACGGCGTGGTCGAACTCGGTGAGATGAAATTAAAAATGCGTCGAGCGGTATTCCAGCTCTTGGTCGGCATGCGTTACGCCGCCGTCTCGCTTTGGCAGGAAAAGAGTAACACAACGACAAGGAAGGACATGTGCTTCACAACTGAGAATTTGAGCATCATTGCAAAGCTCTTTCACTTTTTAAAAGATTCAGCGAGTGCGTCCAACATTTCACGCAACTTTGCTTCAGAAAGCCAGCGCCCGCGTACCATCACACCGGCTCGCTTTGACACGTTGTCGATATTTGACAAAGGATTTTGCTGCAGCAACAGCAAATCCGCGCGCTTGCCCACCTCGATGGTTCCAAACGGCGCAACGCCCGCAACGAAGCGACGGATAAACTCGCCGGCGTTTTGCGTTCCGGCTTTGATGGCTTCATACGGCGTCAAGCCGCTGGCCACCAAGTTGCGCAAATCCTGATGAATGCCAAATCCGGGCACGATGCCGGGAATCGTCGGTGTGTCCGTGCCGAGCAGCAGAGGGATGCCGGCGTCGTGAAAATTTTTCACCATTTGCTTTTGAAACTCATAAGCCGGCGTGAGCGTGCCGGTATTGCGCGTATAACGATTCGAACTGCGCCATTCATTCACCCAATTCGGATGCACGTATTTCACTTCCGGTTTGGCAAGCAATGCATCAAACCCGGCCGGATTCCCCCATTGCAGCATGATGGTTTCATACGCTGAAAGCGTTGTGGTCACGTAAGCTCCCGCGCTTTTCGTAATGGTAATCGCCGAGGGAATCAGTGCGGCCTCGAAACGATTTTGAAAATGCGTGTAAAGGTATTCTTCTGCGTGCGCGATCATGACCTGCCCGGCTTGCAAAATTCCTTGCATGCCCGGCTCGCGCACGCCATGCCCGATAACGGCAATGCCTTGTTGTTTGGCTTCTTCCATCAATGCCTGAAAAACTTCGGCCTTGATGCTGTTATACACTTTGATGAAATCCCATCCTCGACTCTTGAGGTCACGCACGTCGGTGCGCGCTTCCTGTGGCGTGCGCACAATCCAGCCGCGATTGCCGGCGCCGTCCACAAAAGCGCTCGCGAAAATTGCCGGCCCTAAAATTTCGCCGCGTTGCACTTGCTCGCGAAATTGCAAAATCGTCGCGGGGCTGCCCATGTTCAAAACCGTAGTCACGCCGTTCGCGATATAAAGCAAAAGGTCTTCCTGATAATAAATGTGCGTGTGCATATCCGCGAGGCCGGGCAGCAAATATTTTCCCATGCCCTCGACGCGGTGCGCGTTTTCGGGTATGGCGACTTCATCCGTCGGGCCGATCTCCGCGATTTTTCCATCTTGCACGATGACGGTTTGGCCGGGAATGACGCGCTCTTCGGTCATGGGCACGACATTGACGTTCACAAACGCAATGACGCCGGTGAAGTCTTGACTGGGCAAATTTCCCTGCGGTGCTTCCGCCTTATTCGGCGCTTCGGTTAAATGCGAGCATCCGCAAATGATCAAAGCCCCAATCAAAACTTTTGGAAGAACGCTTGCTTTAGTTTTCATACGCTGTTGATTTGTTTTATACTCGCTATGGATTGGTCTGTGACTCCACTCCGCGTGTCATTCGGAAAGAATCTTTCTAGTGCTGGAGCCAAACTTTCATTGTGCGCGATGTGCCAAGCACGAGGGAAGTTCTTCCCCGGATGACATTCATAACCCGGACTCACTATGTCAAGTTAAGAAATCATTTTTTGAGGTTTTTTTGTTGCGCCATATCGCTGCGCGCGCGTTGGGCCAGGAAAAGATTTTC
>JABWAN010000569.1 GCA_013361015.1 Candidatus Zhuqueibacterota bacterium
CATTAACAATTGTCCGTATCCTGTTGTAATTTGCGGAGACTTCAATGATACTCCTGTTTCGTTTACGTATCAGGTGTTGAGTTCCGGGATGAAAGATGCTTTCCGCGAATCAGGTACGGGCTTCGGAAAGACTTTCGATAATCCGCTTCCGATTCCGCGTATCGATTACATCCTGCATTCTGAAAATCTGCAGTCGTACCAATTCAAAACGATCACAACAGAAGGTCTTTCAGATCATTTTCCGGTTATCTGCAATATCGGAACAGCTACCGCTCACTAACCCGCTGACGGGAAACTGATCACTGCCGGTCGTTGCGTAATCTCATGATAACACAACACATCACCTCCGCAGAAATAATGCACCACCAGACTTTTACGCGATGAATTTTTATTCGTCACTTCTTCTCCTCCGTGCAGCAGATTCGCATGCCAGATGAGTACATCGCCTTTCTTCGCATGAAAAATTGTCTTCGGAATTCCACTGGCTTTTACTTCTTCCGCAATCTTCTTCTCAAAATTTCCATAAAGGTCATCTCCGACCACCCACGCATTCGAAGAATGTTCGAACGAATCTCTATCGACCCTCAAGTTTGTCACGGCCAGGCTTGCATCAAAGGCACTCGTATTCCGGTGCATCAAATCGTGCTCATGCTCGCCAACGGCGATACCATCGACGACTTGCTCGAATCGTATCCCACGATTTCGCGCGAAGACATTCTTGCGTGCCTTGCGTATGCCGGTTCGCTTGCAGAAGAGCAGATCAGCCCGATTGAAGAATTGGCAAGCTGAAGATGAAAATTGCGGAGAGAAGTTATGAGCGAGATTCTAACACTTACGGAAATCAAAGCCCAATACGACGCTGAATGGGTGCTCATCGCAGAGCCGCAAACCGACGAGTATCTCGAAGTGACGAGCGGTAAAGTCGCGCATCACAGCAAAGATCGCGATGAAGTCTATCGCGAGGCCGTGAAATTGCGCCCAAAACGTTTTGCGATGCTTTTTACCGGCGCACTTCCAAAAGACACGGCGATTGTATTATGAGCATTCCTTTTGAGCCGCATGAAGGGCTAATACTCGTTCGCGCAGAATTGGAAGGGCCGGTGGCAATGCTGTTTTGCGATTGGCGCTTGACACGGGCGCGACGGGAACTTTGATCAATGTTGCCATGTTGGTTTCCATCGGTTATGATCCGGCTCTTGTTGTGGATCGTTTTCAAATAACCACGGGCAGCGGCGTGGAGTACGTCCCGCGTGTTACGCTGAAAAAGATCTCTGCTTTGGGACAGTATAAGATGGATTTTCCGGTACTTTGCCATACGTTGCCGCCGAGCGCTGGAATTGACGGAGTGCTGGGCTTGGACTTCTTGCGAGGTCATGCCTTGACTCTTGATTTCCGCAGCGGACAAATGACTCTGGGATGAAATTTTGTGAAGTTTAGCACTGCATCATCAAACCGAAAGACCGCCTCTGTGAAATCAAAACCAGGACAACCTCTGTTGCTCGCCGCATGGAGCATTTTGCTGTTCGTGCTGTCTGCGTGCGGCAATGACGCGCCGCAAGTGAATGAAGCCGACGTGGTCGCGCGCGTGGGCGAAGCCGTGCTCACGTTGGACGATCTCGCCGCGGAAATTCCCGAAGGCATTCGCGGCAAGATCACGAAAGAGGATTTGCAGGATTACATCTCGCGCTGGATCAACTCGCAGATTCTTTATCAAGAAGCCAAACGCCGCGGCATTGATCACGAGATCGACCTCGCGCGCGAGTTGGAGCGCGTTGAGCGCGAACTCGTCGTGAACGCTTTGCTCGAAAAAGAAATCTACGCGGACAAAAGCCAGGTTCCCGAAGGCGAATTGCAAAAGTATTATGAGGCCAATCGCGAGAGCTTTCGCCGCAGCGAAAATGAAGCGCGCGTTTATCATATCAACATGAGCACCAAAGCCGCGGCGGATTCACTCTATCGCATTTTGCGCAGCGGACAAGACTTCGCCAAAGTTGCGCAAGAGCTGGCGGCGCAAAGCGAAGACCCGGACAGTTGGGACTTGACGCTCGGGATCTCGGAAGTGCCGGAAGCCATGCACTCCGTCTTTCGGCTGCGCGCCGGCACGGTTTCCGCGCCCATCGAGTTGGATGACGGCTTTCATCTTTTTCAAGTTGTGGAAGCTTATGCGAGCGGCACTCTGCGCGAGGTGAACATGGTCCGCAATGAAATCGCGAATCGTCTGCAAGCGAGCAATCGCGACGAGCGCTATCGCAGCCTGCTTGCGGAGTTGCGCGGCGCCACAAAAGTCGAAACCAAGTTGGAACAGCTTGAAAGCATGCCGATGGATTCGCTCTTCGCGCGCGCGGCGAGGAAAGCGCAGAGCAAGTAAGGACTGTCGATTTATATGAGCATGACGTTCGAGCGAATTTTGGAACTGGTAGCGCGTGGGGAGATTAAAATTTCCGAGCACGGCTACGACCAGGCGACAGCCGACGATATTCTTGTCACGGAGATTGTGAACGGAGTAATACAAGCAATTATCGTGGAAGATTATCCCAATTATGACAAGCGCCGTGCGTTCTTGTTCTACAGATTGACCAAGATCATAGGCCCATTCATGTGCTGTGGGGCATTCCAAAAAACGAAACGTCACCAGCAGTAGTCGTTACGACATATCGGCCAGACCCCGCAAAATGGTCAGCCGATTTTTTGAGGAGAAAAGCCTGATGAAAAAGCATACCAAAATCGTTCATGAAGGAGATTTTGCCGCCGAGGTGGAGATCGATTTGATTTATACCGAGGCGGGTGGTCGCCCTATTTGTCGCTTGATGATGCGCAAAAGTTGGACGAAGTTCGCCTTGCTTTGCGTTATGGCGATTTGAAAAAAGCCGGAGCACTCGCGCGCGTTTTTCGGTTGATTCCCGTCGCGGCATAATTTTCTGATCGCGATCGCAGCGAACACAAGTATGAATCAATCCAATCAGGATCACGCGGAGTTATTTGCAGGGCGAATCACGCTCTATCCTGAAATCTCTCATGGCAAGCCGTTCATACGCGGCCTGCGTTATCCGGGTGAGATGATTTTGGAGTCGTTGAGCGGAGGAATGACTTTCGAAGAGATTCTTGCTGACTATGAAGATCTCGAACGCGAGGACATTTACGCAGCGTTGACATTCGCGGCATGATTGGCTCAAGTTAAGCGCATTAGAACTATGAAACCAAATCGCGCGTCTAAATCACTATAGCATTTAATCCAATAGAGCAAGTGCACTTCAAGGAAGAATAACCCATGCTTAGAATTCGAAATCTGCTGTTCGGCTTTCTCTGTTTTTGTCAAGTCGCCTCGGCCCAGGAAGTTTTAGACCGCATTGTCGCGGTGGTGGATGACAAAATCATTCTGCAATCCGAGCTTAATCAATTCAGCTATCAGACGGCGTTTCAAATGGGCATTGACCCGCGCCGCGATCGGGAAAGATTCGCTGCGCTGGAAAAAGAAGCGCTGAACAATCTCGTCAATCAAAAAGTCATGCTTACCAAGGCGCAGGAAGACAGCATCGTGGTCGATGAGCGCCAAGTGGATCAATTGCTCGATGAGCGCATCAAGAGCATGGTCGATCAGCTCGGTTCTGAGGAGAAGGTCGAAGAGTACTTCGGCCAATCCTTGCGCAAGATTCGTCGCACGTTCCGTACGGATATCGCCGATGCGCTCATGGTGCGCACACTTCAGCAGAAGAAAATGCGGGAGCTAAAAGTCTCGCGACGTGAGGTGGAGCAGTTTTATCAGGCTTATAAAGACAGCTTGCCCACGATCAAGGCTTCAGTGAAACTCAGCCACATTTTATTGAATGTGCAGCCGGGCGAGGTTGCGGCCAATGCGGCGCGTGAAAAGTTGGAGGGCCTGCTCAAACGCATTCGCGGCGGCGAAGATTTTGCAAAGCTTGCAGGCGAGTATTCCGAAGATCCCGGTTCCATGAAGCGCGGCGGCGAGTTGGGTTTCATTCAGCGCGGCGATTTTGTACGCGAGTTCGAAGAAGTGGCGTTTGCGCTCAAGCCCGGCGAAATTTCGGAAATCGTACAAACACAATTCGGCTTCCACATCATTCAGCTCATCGACCGTCGCGGCGAAAAGATCAACGTGCGCCATATTCTGCTGCGCGTTGCCACCACTTCGGAAGATGAAGAGCGCGTGCGGGTGAAGGCCGATAGTCTGCTGGCCGGCATCAAATCCGGCAAGATCAAATTCGAAGACGCCGCGAAGCAACATTCCACCGACAAAACCACGAATGAAAAAGGCGGCGATCTCGGTTGGTTCGAGCTTGAGCAATTGCAAGTCGCCGCGTTCCGCGAAGCTGCGCGTACGCTCCAAACCGGAGAAATTTCCGCGCCGCTCAAAACGGAGTTTGGTTTTCACCTCGTGCGCTTGGACGAGCGCCGCGAGCCGCGCAAATACACGCTCACGGATGATTGGGCGCAGATCGAAGAGATGGCCATGCAGCACAAAGGCGAAACCGAAATGCGCGCGTGGGTGGAATCTCTCAAGAAGAAGATGTATGTGAGAATCAAGGGCGAGAGTTGAAATCAAAAAGGCCAAACGATTTTGAGCAAAACTATTCAAACGCGCAGGCAAAAAAAGGGAGGGCAGAAATATTTCAC
>JABWAN010000570.1 GCA_013361015.1 Candidatus Zhuqueibacterota bacterium
TAGATGCTGCCGGGCACGATCTGGAAAAGTTTGTACCCCAAGGGGATGCCGTTCTCGAAGTTCGGCACCGCGCGCGCTTGGGTCAAAATTCTGCTCAGGTTTGCTAAATTCGAATCGATCTCGCTACGGCTGACGAGAAACCGGTTTCCACCGGTGGACTGAACTTTTGCAGGTTGCCCAGGAGTGGCGGCGCTTCGAACGGATACGTTTTGAGTCGCCGCGTCTTCTGGAATGTCGATGAATTCCTTGCGGCCCGACTGCAAATTCGTGAAGATGACCTTGCGAACCTCAACTTCCAGGATCCGCATTTTTCCCGGGATCTCGTCACCGACGCGCATGGGGAAAACCAGGCTCGCTGATTTGTCTTCGATGGTGGCGAGCGACATTCTGGAGTCTTGCAGAATCATCGTGCATACGGCGGTGTGAGTGCGCGCGTGTAACGGGCAGCAAAAGGCCTACTGCTCGCACTTTGATACTTGACGCTGACAATTTCAAAGAGATGAGCCGGGCCATTGCTTCACGTCTGTGCTATCATGATCGATCGTGGTGAAGTCAAAGCATGCGCTGTCGCCGTGCTAGCTGCGCCGTCACCATAAACATTTTCCTCAGCAGCAGCTCACACGCGCTATGCACGGGATGGTTGTGAATTCGAACCGAGTAGGACGAAAGCGGAGTATCGAGGTGGGATTGCGCGCAGCGCATTGGATTGCCGTCGCGATGGCGTGCGCATAGGTGGTTTACGCAAATACTCTTGTTTCAAAAAACAAAACGGGACGCGAAGTATTTTCGCGACCCGTTTTGGTCCCACTATCGTGTGAAAGAAAGCTTGCGCGGAGGTCCTGCGCAACGATGCTCTCCGCAATGCAACTGCTTCGCGTTATTCCGGTTGTATCAACAACGGAGAGTTAGGTGTTTTTCTTCCACGTGGGATGCGTGATGCTATGGTAATTGATTTTGTAATTCAAGGCGCGCGGCGAAATGCCGAGCAACTGCGCCGCGTCTTTCTGCACCCAATTGCGCAATTCGAGCGCGCGCAGAATCGCTTCCTTCTCGATCTTTTCCAAATTTAAAGTGTCGAGATTGAGCAGATCGCCATCGGTGGAGCGGCGCCGGTCTTTGCCGCCGGCGGCAAAATAATCCTTGCCGGCCATGGACAAATCTTTTGCGGTGATTTCTTCGCCTTCTTCGGCAACGAGCACCGAGCGCTCGACCAGATTTTTCAGTTCGCGAATATTGCCCGGCCATTGGTGGTTGCACAGCAAATCCATGGTCTCGGGCCCGAAGCCTTTATTCTTCTTGCGAATCTCGCGCGAGAATTTGCGGCGGAAGAATTCGGCGATGAGCGGAATGTCCTCGCGTCGCTTGCGCAGCGGCGGAATATGCAAGGTTACAACATTGAGGCGGTAATATAAATCCGCGCGAAAGTTGCCAAGCTCGATCTCGGTCCACAAATCCTTGTTCGTGGCGGCGATCACGCGCACGTCCACTTGAATGGATTTGTTGCCGCCCAAACGGCTGAAGTTTTGGTCCTGCAGCACGCGCAGAATTTTAGCCTGGGTAGAGATGTGCATGTCGCCGATCTCATCCAAAAAGAGCGTGCCTTGATCGGCTTGTTCGAACTTGCCGATGCGCATTTGATAGGCGCCCGTGAAAGCGCCCTTCTCATGGCCGAACAATTCACTTTCCAGCAAATTTTCCGGCAGCGCCGCGCAATTGACTTTCACGTAAGGCTTATCCGCACGATGGCTAATGAATTGAATCAGGCCGGCGATCAATTCCTTGCCCGTACCCGTCTCACCTTGAATGAGAATCGTCGCGTTGCTTTTCGCGACCTTTTTGATCAGGGAAAAAATTTCTTTGATTTCGGGACTGCGACTGACCAGAGGATAGTGGTAGTCAAAGCCGAAATTTTTTCCCCACGAACTCTCCGCATCCGGCGGGATGGCTTCCAGTTCGAGTTCTTTTTCTGTTTCTGCTGCTTCGATAGTTGCCACGATGCTTTTGCTCGCTGTTTGAACCCGGCGTTCTTCGTCCTTGAAAGCAACGTCCGGTTTTTCGAGCTGCCCATCTTCACAATCCGATCGCAAAGAAATGGGCAGGATCACCTCGGACGACCTACCTGTCGAACCGTTAAACATTCACCCCTCTTCAGAAAGTTTTCATCATGAAACGGTTTGTGCCTCGCGTGTGAGCTTGGTCAGCACGGATTTTTTAGATGGGACGACTAGACTGCAGTCGCGTTCGCGTTTGCCCTACCGCCGGCGCACGCGGCAAATCACATCACAAGCCGCTTACATTTTGGCAATCATCATACCAGTATTGCCCATGAATTCGATCACACCGCGTTCGTTTCAACTTCGTAAGGATCTTTCGGCGTGATCAAAGACCGATCAAGAATACAAAGAGTTACACTTTCGAAAGCTCTGAATCATGATCTGAAGCTTGGTTGACAACTGTCTCTTTCGTGTTCATCCTGAGTAATTTCGAGTTTTAGCAGTCGCAAAGCGAGACGATTGTCTTGCCGTGAAACAAACTGACTTACATTTTAGTAGCCAATCAAAAACATAAGAGAGTATCAGCATTCGAACACAAATGCGGAAATGAAATTGCCGGGGCTTTGTAAAATTCTTACCAACTTGTAGGAGCAGTGATTGCAGAAATGATTTTGACTCAATTCTTTTGGCTCAGATCCACAGTCTGCGCATAGCCGGTCATTTCCAGATAACCCATGCCGCGCAGGGGCGCGCCTTTCACTTTGCCGCTCACTTCAATATACCCTTCCCAATAAATCACTCCGGTCGTTTTGCGTGTGTCCAATTCCTGATTTTCAACCGGCGTGCTGACATGTAATTCATAGCCGGCAATTTTGAGACGCCAAGCGACCGGATACCTTCCACCTGTCGCAGCGCTGCGCCACCAACTTTGCGGCGAGGCTTCGATCGCATCGAAGGAGAGCGACTTCGGACTGTCACTTCCTTGAAGCAAAGTTCCTCCGGAGAAGCGCGAGATCTTCCCGTTCGCATCGCGCAGTAAGTATAGCATGATCGCACTCGAATCGGAAAGATGAAGGCTAAACCAATCCCAACCGGCAACCTCGCTTTGCTTCACGCTGGAAAAGAATTCGTGATCCATCCAGCTAGTGCCTTCAACCGCAAAGGTATCCGCACCGAGCAGCAATCGCCCGTTGGTTCTTAAATGCGGCAACGAATAATAATAGGAAGCTTCATCGGCTTGCGAGCCTTTCTGGAGCATACCGTTTTTGCCATGGAACATCGGCGCACGCGTCTCTTCCAATCTCAAATCAATACTTCCAAACTCGCTTTCCGCTTGCAAGCGCATGAGAGAATTTCCGCCTCGTGCCGACCAAGCGCCGACATGAACTGCAAGAGACTCTTGCGCAGCTCCCGCAAGTTCCAGCGCGCCACGCGACATGCGTTGCTCGTAAAAGAAATCTTGCCGCTCAATATCTGTAATAGAGAAATGCACGACATAGCCCTCTCGAAACGCCCATTGCGACTGTCGTGCAGGCGGCGCGACGAGAAGCGCATTGCGAAAGAACGTGAGTTGATAACCAAAGCGGCGGCCCTCGGCGCTGCGCAGATTGCCGGTGTAATACCACCATTCCGTTTGAAACTCCTCATGCTTGCCGTGATCGCGCGGAAATTGCCAAACGCGCGGCGCGAGCAGTCGTGCAAATTCTCGACTCGGCTGCGAGGCCTCCTGCGCGAGCGCAACATTCCAAGCGAAGAGCACCCATGCCATTCCCGCCTGAAGGAGAATCGGGAGGGTGTTCTTCCGAGCGGCGACGCTGTTCATTGGTTTCAACTCATTCCTCTCGGATCGCGCCGGCAATTGGAATTTGCTTCAGTCTCGTCAACGGATAAACCGCGGCGAGCAGCGAGGTCAAAAAAGCGAGCACAAAGGTTTGCAGATAAGCCGCACCTTCCCAACGAAACGCGATGCTCCAATCGAATGTGCGCAGATTGATCACGTAGATTAAAACAAACGCGAGCGCGGTACCAGTAGGCAGCGCCAGCAATCCCGCAATTGTGCCCATGAGGCCGGATTCCCAAAAGACCATACGCCGCAATTGCGCAAGGCTCATGCCGAGTGCGCGCAAAATACCCAGCTCACGCGTACGCTCTACGAGCAAAGACATAATCGCGCTAATAATGCCGATGAACGCCACCATCGCAGTGAGCACTTGCAGCACGTTCGTGATCGCAAAGGTTTGATCGAAGATGCGCAGCACTTCTTCGCGCAACTCGCGGTTGGAAGAGATCTCGACTTCGAACCGGCCCACCAGCACGCGGCGCAGGTTAGCGAGATACGCTTCGGCATCCACTTCCGGCTTGAGAAAGATGCTGAGGTTGTTCGCGTGCGAGGGCGCCCAGTAGCGCTCATACGTGGCGTGATCCATCATCACTTGCCCCTGCTCGAACGAGTAGTCAATAAACACGTCGGCAATTTGGAAAACCTGCGCGCCATTACTCGTGCGCAGCGCAACCGTGTCGCCCGCGCTTTTTTCAAACCGGCGCGCGAAGGTTTCGGAAACAATCACGTCGCCGCCAATGACGCGTTCCCAATTGTCACGGCTCGCATTGCTTTCGAAGAGAAAACGCAGCCGATCTT
>JABWAN010000571.1 GCA_013361015.1 Candidatus Zhuqueibacterota bacterium
ATGGGCGGATCAGCCATGAGTGGCGACGTCGCGCGTGGATTAACTTTGGATTCGCTCGCCCTGCCTTTGCAAGTTTCGCGTTCTTATGAATTGCCCGGCTGGGTGAGTGCAAACTCGCTCGTGATCATTTCAAGCTACTCCGGCAACACAGAAGAGTCGCTTGCGGCGTTTGAAATGGCGCGTGCGCGCGGCGCGAAGATTGTTTGCGTCACCTCCGGCGGGAAATTGCAGGCGCATGCGCAAAAAGACAAGTTGCCCACCTTGCCTTTGCCTCCAGGATTCCCACCCCGTTCCGCGCTCGTGCATTTGACCGTGCCGCTCTTGGTGATCTTGTATCGCCTCGGCTTGACGCCGGATCCTGCGGGCGATATCAATGAAGCGCGTTTGCTTTTGGAGAAACTCGGCCAGCAATGGGGACCAAGTGCGGAGGGACCGCAAAATCTCGCTAAAAACCTTGCGCAGGCTTTGACGCAGCGCGTGCCAATCATTTACGCCTCTTATGGCCTCTTCGAAGTCGCGGCGTGGCGTTGGAAAGAACAATTCTGTGAGAATGCGGAAATTTTGGCGTGGCACAATGCTTTTCCGGAATTGAATCATAATGAACTGGTCGGCTGGGGCTTGCGGCGCGAGCTTGATCAGAATTTGCAAGTGCTCTATTTGCGCGATCGCCAAGATCATGCGCGGATACAAAAACGCATGGAAGTGACGCGCACATTGATCGCGCAGAGCAGCGCGCCGGTGCTCGAAGTGTGGAGCGAAGGGCACACGCTTTTGGCGCGTTTATTCTCGCTGATCTTTTTGGGAGATTTGGTGAGCGTGTATCTCGCCATTCTAAACGGCGTCGATCCCACGCCGGTGAAGAAGATCGATTTTTTAAAAGAACGGCTGGAGCAATTTCACGGTTGATTCAGCCAGAGCGTTCATCCTCTATTATAAAGGAACGACGATGACTTCCTCCATGCTCTTCACCTCTGAATCCGTCACCGAAGGTCATCCGGATAAAATCGCGGATCAGATTTCTGACGCCGTGTTGGATGCGATCTTTGCCCAAGATCCCAAAGGCCGCGTTGCGTGCGAGACGTTTGTTACCACCGGCATGGCAGTGGTGGGCGGTGAAATTACCACGAACTGCTACGTCCACGTTCCAGACATCGTGCGCGAGACGATCAAAGACATCGGCTATGTCGATGCGCAATACGGTTTCGATTATCAGACCTGCGCCGTGCTCACTTCAATCGATCGCCAATCGCCGGACATTGCAATGGGCGTTGACCGCGAAGGCGCGGGCGATCAAGGCATGATGTTCGGTTATGCCACCAATGAGACCAAAGAATTCATGCCCATGCCAATTATGCTGGCGCATAAGCTCACCCGGCGCTTGGCGGAGGCACGCAAGAAAAATCTTATTCCGTTTTTGCGCCCCGATGGCAAAGCCCAAGTCTCCGTGCGTTACATTGATGGCAAACCCAGAAACGTGGAAGCCGTCGTCGTTTCTACGCAGCATCATCCCGAGGCCACACCGGAAGAAATTCGCCACGAAATTTTAGAGAAGGTGATCAAGCACGTCATTCCGAAAGACATGATTGACGAGCGCAAGATCGCGTATCACATCAACCCCACGGGGCGCTTCGTCATTGGCGGGCCGCAAGGCGACGCCGGTTTGACGGGCCGCAAAATCATCGTCGATACTTATGGCGGCTTCGGTCGTCACGGCGGCGGTGCATTTTCGGGCAAAGACCCCACGAAGGTGGATCGCTCCGCCGCATATGCCGCACGCCATGTTGCAAAGAACATCGTGGCAGCCGGGCTGGCCGAGCGTTGCGAGCTGCAGATTGCGTACGCGATCGGCGTGGCCGAGCCGGTTTCCATTTATGTTGAAACTTTCGGCACGGGCAAAATGCCGAACGAAGAAATTGAAAAACTCGTGCGCAGGAATTGGAATCTCACGCCGCGCGGGATCATCGAATACCTCAAGCTGCGCCGCCCGATTTACAAAGCCACCGCGGCTTACGGCCACTTCGGGCGCGACGGCGAAGGCTTCACTTGGGAAGATACCGAAAAAGTTGCCGATCTCTTGCGTTAGTCTTAACAGGGCAGGCGTTTCAAATCTGCCCTGTTTTATTTTGGGCAGAAGCACGGCGCGTGCGGCAAGTCTTCTCTAAAAAACGGATTCCACACTTTATTCGTTCCGTGTAATTGTAATGCGTAATTGTTTGTCGGGAAGAAAGCCCTTGACTTGTGCCGGGGACACGAATATATTCCTGGTGTTGGTGAAGTTGCATGAACACCCATTTCTGCTTGGGCCCTTAGCTCAGTCGGTTAGAGCAGCGGACTCATAATCCGCTGGTCGTAGGTTCGAGCCCTACAGGGCCCACTCTCATTCCGGGGCGCAGCCGCAAGCAAAAGCACTTCAAATTTTTAATTGCAAATTTACGATTTAAAATTTGCAAGCAAGGCATTAAGCGCGCTTCTTCGCGCGA
This sequence comes from Candidatus Zhuqueibacterota bacterium, assembly GCA_013361015.1. GTDB lineage: Bacteria > Zhuqueibacterota > Zhuqueibacteria > Zhuqueibacterales > Zhuqueibacteraceae > JABWAN01. The sequence goes on from JABWAN010000571.1 coordinate 2,481, forward strand.
TATTTCGATCGTTGAATCGTGCGCGCATGCACAGCGGCACTGTGTGATGGCAGCATGGAGTTTTGATTTTCCCCATTGCACTGCACCCTACTCTTGGCTGAATCTTCTTTTCTCGTCTATGCAAAAGTTTTCCAAGCTATTGGAAAGGATTTGCACCTCACGCCATCAATCTTTACATCCATTATCTGACCGCAATTCAAAAGTCATGAGTGCGAGCACTTTTAAATGACTTAGATATTGTGTCTGAGGTGCTGTGTGCCGATCCGGTGTAAAATCGCGACTCGATACCATTGCTGTGCTGGTATGGGGTTTGCGTGAAATCATAGATGCGAGTTGCAATCTTAAGCGAACCCGTCATTCGCTCGTGCGTAATGAACTCTCTTCCCGCCAGAATCAAATACTGTAAATGTGATGAATTGAATAAACCTTGAGCAGTTGAACCCAAGCAGTGGAGGGTTGTTATGATCAAGTTGAAACACCAATCTGTGTGGACAGCGCTGATGGCGCTCACATTGAGTTGGGCTATGGTTTTTGCCGGCACCACCGGCAAAATCGCTGGAAAAGTGACCGACAAAGAATCCGGCGAGCCTTTGCCCGGCGTAAATGTTGTTGTCCTCGGCACAACACTCGGAGCTGCCACAGATGTCAACGGCGAGTACTTCATTCTGAATGTTCCGCCGGGTATTTATGATGTAAAAGTCTCCATTATCGGCTATACGTCGATCGTGGAAAAAGGCGTGCAAGTTTCCGCGGACTTAACCACGAGCAAAAGTTTTATTCTGTCTTCGGAAACTCTGCAATTGGGTGAAGTTGTCGAAGTCGTTGCCGAACGTCCGTTAATTCAAAAAGACGTAACGGCGTCTTCGAAAATTTCGAACAGCGAACAAATTCAATCTTTGCCCGTGACCACGGTGAATGATGCCGTGGCGCTCAATGCCGGTGCGCAAGGTCGCGGCAACAACCTGCACATTCGTGGCGGTCGTGCCGGCGAAGTCGCGATGGTGGTTGATGGCGTGAGCGTGGAAGATCCGCAAGCGCGCACCATCGGCTTGAACGTCGGCCGTTCCGCGTTGAGCGAATTGCAGATCATCTCCGGCGGTTTTAACGCGGAATATGGCAATGCGCAATCCGGGATAATCCTCATCAATACGCAAGAAGGCAAAAAAGATCGTTACACTGGCCATGTCTTTTATCAGACGGACCACGTGGGCGACAGCGGCATTGGTGAAAGCGCGACAAACTTCGATTGGTACGAAGCTAGTGTTGGCGGGCCGGAGCCGATCACAACGAATTTGTTGCCCGCTCTCGGCGTGAAAATCCCGGGCTACATGACATTGTTCTTGCAGGGTGAAACCCGGCTGTCGGATCGCGCCAACTATCATGCGGACGCGATCGCGGATATCAACGCAAAATCTCCGTTGCGCGAATCTGCCAACCTCAACACTTCCTCGTTCTTGCGCAATGAGACTCTCTTTGGCCGGCTCCTTGGTATTGGAGACAATCGTGAGAACGTGTTGCAGGGCTGGGAAACCAAGTTGCTGTGGCAGCTTTCCTCCAATAAAAAGCTGACGTTCGGCTTCCGCGGCAATCATGACAACACGCATGGTTGGGCATTTTCGACCGCGCAGAATGTTCGGAATCTGGTGGCGACCGCGCAGGGATTGGGCATCAGTGATTTCGCTGACAACGACGGTGACGGCCGCCGCGACGAAGAATTCTTCGATAGCGTTGACAATGACGGCGACGGCCGAGTCGATGAAGACGCGATTCTTGATCAAAACTATTACCACGGCGATTTCGCGTGGGGTAAGGATAATGATGGCGACAGCCGCACGGATGAAGAAGCGTTCAACGGCCTCGACGACGACGGCGACGGCAAGATTGACGAAGACCTCCAACCGTATGATTGGAACGGCTACGACCATCTCGGACGCACCGAATTTCGCGCCAATCAGCTCAATCTGAACTGGACGCATACCTTGAATGCGAAGACCTTCTATGAAGTGAAGGTTGGGCGTTTCTCCACGTTCACCGGCGGTCTACCCAAGCGCGGTAAGGACGGTCGTTCCTATTCCAGTTTTGAAGAGCTGGATAATTGGATTAGCCGGTACGATGCATTGCTTGCCAGCGGAGTATCCGTGGAA
>JABWAN010000572.1 GCA_013361015.1 Candidatus Zhuqueibacterota bacterium
GCCTAAAAAGATCCCTTCGAGATGACAGCTTTTTGTTTATCGAAAAGCACTTTTTCGCCTTTGAAGATATGATAAAGACAAAAGGGATTCTGCGCGCGAAAATTCCATTCCACCTCCGAAGGCTTACGCACGCGCACGTCAAGAGCGAACAATCTTCCGCTGAAAAGGCTATCCACTTTGCGCCCGAGGATGCGACTAGATTCTTCGCCGTCTTTGATAATGAGCAAATCCAAATCACTGTCCTTGTGATAATCCCCGCGCGTATAGGAGCCGTAAAGAATAATCTTCTCCGGTTGAATTTCGTGCACGATCTTCTCGACGATGTAGTCGATCAACTCGGGTGTGATCTCGTCGGTTTGCAATTTGGGATCGAGGTTCATTTCAAATCCGATTTTCGCTTATCACGGCGCCAATATAGCAATCATCTTGTATTTGAGCAACAAGAGCATTCTTCCTCCAACAAAAAAAGCCCGAGGCATGCGAGCACGCCTCGGGCTAAAAATTTTCGCGACATTTGCCTTACGGATTCAATCCCGGCTCGTACGTGAGCACGAACTCGCAGAACTTCGACACCTCGATCATATCTTTGCCGACGAACTTGATGCTATGCGCGTCCGTGCGCTCGACAATGGAAAGATAGCTCAAGACTTCCGAGGGGCGATAGTTTTTGAAACGGATTTCAAGCTGCACCGGCGCTGGCACTTTGTAGGGTTTGAAATCTCTGATGCGCTGCACCGCCTTCGTGACTTTTTCGCGAATAAGATCGCAAGCGGCTTCAGGCGTAAGCGTGCGCGCGGAATGAAAGCCGTAGGCCCATTTCACCGTCGCCGTTTCAATATTGCCGAGCATGGCCGAGGCCTCTTTACAGATGGCATCGTCGCCGGAAATCATGATCACCGGAACGTTGAAATGACCGGCAATCGCGGCGTTAATGCCGGCTTCCGGCACGGAGACGCCATTGAGCTTCACATCCGCGAGATTGGCACTCGACATCGTGTGCGCGCGAATGCCTGCGGGATTGGTCGTGCCCGTGTGATAGCCGATGAAGATGACACCGTCGAAGGTCGCATCGATACCCTGCATCATCATCAATGGCCGCGGCCACGAACGCACGACCGTCACGTTCTTCGGCAGTTTTTCGATCAACAAATTTTGGCCGTTGCCGTGTGAATCGCTCACGAGAATTTCCGTGGCTCCGGCTTTGAACGCAGCGTCAATCGCAGTGTTCACTTCCTGCGTCATGAACTCGCGGAAGCGTTGATACTCAAAACCGGTTGGCCCAAGCTGCTCGCCGCTCACCACACCGGCAAGGCCTTCCATATCGGCAGAGAGGTAGATTTTCAATTTGGGTTGAGCCACACTGAAACCGGCCTGTACGAGAACCAATCCCATCAACAGCAAAAAAATCTGTTTGGGCTTCATCCCTTCTCTCCTTTTGATGAATACTGCAACCTTGTTCGGGGCGGCTTAGTCTTGCGTCAAATCCTTCCAAACCTCTTATCCAACTCCTCAATCGGAATATTGATAATCACCGGACGGCCGTGCGGGCAGAAGTACGGCGACTTCGTGGCGAAGAGTTGATCGATCAATGCGTTCATGCTGTCCGGCGTCAAACGGTCGCCGGAGCGCACGGCGGTATGGCAGGCATACGAACGCGCGATATTGTCGCGAATTTCCAGTTTCTCGCGCTTGCCGCGTTTATAATCGTCGATCATCCTCAGAAAAGATTTCTCGTCCTGCGTGCCTTTCGAAAAACGCGAACCCGCGGGCACGCCTTCCATGAGCAGAGTAAATCTGCCAAAAGGTTTGAATGCAAAACCGAGCTTGGTTAAGAAAGGCGTCATCTCCAGCGCGATTTCATAATCTTCCGCGCTCAATTCGATTACAATGGGAAAGAGCAAGTTCTGCGTGGTTGATTCTTGTTGCGCGAAAGATTCCAGCGCTTGCTCATAGAGAATACGCTCGTGTGCAACGTGTTGATCGATGATCACAAGCCCCGAAGGAATTTGCGAGAGAATATAACGATTGTGAATCTGCCACACATTGGCGCGCTCGACCGTCTGCTCGGCGCGATTCTCGAACAACTCTGTCGGCGCGGACTCGGGCGGTGCGCTCTGCGCACGGCTCAATTCAAAACCAAGCTGGCGGCCGGGATGCTTACTCCTGAAATCCGGAACATACCGCGAAGGCGAGGGCGCGGGTTCCGTTGCGCCTTCGCTATTCGGAATTTCCGGCGCCGCTTGCCACGGCATGATCGGCACTGCGCGAATGAGATTGCTCTCAACGGGAATGACGGCCGCAGAGTTGATCGCCTGCCGCACGCTGTTGCGCAGTATCGCGTAGATCAAGCGGTCATCCGCAAACTTTACTTCCATCTTGGAAGGATGCACGTTGACATCGACGCGCGTAGGATCGACCTGCAGAAACACGGCATAAAACGGAAACCCGCCGTGCGCGAGCACTTCGCCGTATGCGGAGATAATGGCGTGATTGAGCGAGCGATCGGAAATATAGCGCGAGTTCAAGAATAGAAATTGTTCGCCGCGTTGTTGCCGCACCGTGCTTTGCTTGCCCACTACGCCGCTCACTTCGCATGCCGGGCCTTTGTCGTGAACAGGCAACAATGCGTCGCGCAAGCGGCTGCCATAGAGCGTCACCACGCGTTCTTCGAGCGAAGCCGCAATTGGCATGTCGAAAATAAGTTCGTCGTTGTGAATGAACGTGAGTTGAATGGCGGGATAGCCCACGGCGAAGCGATTCACTGTGGCGAGAATTTGGCGATACTCCGTCGTGGCGGACTTGATGAACTTGCGCCGGCCAGGGGTGTTGAAGAAAAGATTTTTGACGGTGATGCTCGTGCCCGGCGTGCTCGCGCCGATGCGAACGTCGGTGAGATTGCCCCCTTCAAGCTCGAGGATCGTAGCCTCCGTCGCGCCGCGTTCCATCGTCTTCAAAACCACTTGTGCCACGGAGGCGATGCTGGCCAGCGCTTCACCGCGAAAGCCGAGCGTGCGAATCGCTTCGAGGTCATTTTGTGTGAAAATTTTGCTGGTGGCGTGACGCTGAAACGCCGTCTGCGCATCTTCATGACTCATGCCGGAGCCGTTATCAACCACCTGCATGAGCGCACGTCCGCCGTCTTTCGCGATGACCGTAATCTCGGTCGCGCCCGCGTCAATCGGGAAACAGGTTTGACTTAAAACCGCGGCCGCCGAGCGAAGGGAGTCATGCCCCCCGCCACCAAAGTCTGCGCCGCTTCTGCCTGCGCTTTGCTCGCCCTTTGGTTCGGGTCACCTCTGTGGACGGCGGCGCGATCGATCGCGAAGGGGCTCCCACTCCCCAGGCTGGAGGCCGCGCCCGCTGAAGTCGCGCGCCCCATCCGCGGAAGCTGTCTCGTGGAAAAGCCTTTCCACCACTGCATCGAATACGACACGGGATATACGGGGGGCGCGGCTCGCGCCGACTGCAATGAGCTGACGGGTCGATTTCAGCAGGAAAGATGCCCGTCCGCGGAGCGACAGGGCGCGTGCCTCGTCGAGGATTTTGTCCTCAGGCGCCGGGCCCTGCACAAGTACTACAACGCCACCTGGAAGCAGCGGTCCTACCGTCGTACCTTGAGCTCCTGCAGCCGGATGGCGGTGAGCGGTCGCTCACGCTCGCAATGGATTCCGGCAGACCCGGATGATCCTCGCGTCGCGGCCTTCGACCCCAGTTCCCAAGAGAACCTGACGGAGTTGGGCAGCCTGAGTGTTGGCGCCACAGTCCTCGTTCCTCGCCACGGAGATCGCTTCCTCCACCCCGCCGTGATCTTCTCGCACAACCCCACCGACCCGCGCTGTTCTTTCGTGCGCTTCCCCGACTACCAAAGCGAACTGCTGTTCAAGTCGACCCGCGTCCTGCTCCTCGATTGGGAGGTGGGTGTCCGCGTTGCATGTCCGCGGGTGGCGGGCGGACCCCTCTTTGAGGGGACGATTGTCACAATGGAGGGCCCCGTTTGGCGACTGGACACCGACAAGGGCAAGATCCTTGTGATGTCGCGCTACTGCCGTGATCTCAGACTGTGGTCGGCGGCCGGAAAGCAAGAGGCATTCTGCGTCAAGCGCGGATCCTGAGCGCGTGCGAGCCTGAAGTCGGGGTTTCCGGACCTTTTACGTCTTGACCTTGCGCATGCTTCAGTCGGACCTCTCCTACATGCCAACCCTCCGCCTGCGTATCCCGTCCTCCACAGTGATCCTGCTGGCGGCTGTCCAGATGATCGCCTGCGGCAGCGTCGCGTACCGGGGCTCCCTCAAAGGTTCCGGCGACAGTGTCCGGATGGCGCTCGCGGCCGACGTGGCCGAGGACGTGCCCGAGGAAGACACACGCCACGTCCGGGTCTACACAGCTGACAACCTGCCCCCAGGACTGCGCATAGTCACGGGTCTCGACGGACGACGCACGCTTCTCGTGGATACCAAACGGTACGACTTTGCAGCGGAGCTTCAAGCTACCGCGCATCCCTGGACGGGCCTTGCGCCATACACTTTCTACCCGTACAACGAGCGCTGGCGCCGCTGGGTCTGCTGGTGGCAGACGCCGCTCCAATGGACGTTCATTTTCATCTACTGGAACATAGTGCCCACC
>JABWAN010000573.1 GCA_013361015.1 Candidatus Zhuqueibacterota bacterium
AGGCGCAATTTCGGTGATGAGTGAGCCGATGTGGCTGTGCAATCCCACCAGCTTCACATTTTTCATTTCACGAATTTCGCGCAAGAGTTCGCGGGTGCGCGGCAATTCGATGCCGAATTTATCCGCCGAGCGGCCGGTCGAAATATAGGGATGGCCGTGAATGTCGATGTTGGGGTTCACACGCAGCGCCACGCGCGCGGTCGCGCCGCGTTGCCGTGCAAGATCGTCAATCACGGCCAGCTCGGCCTCGGATTCCACGTTGAAGCTGCGAATGCCCGCGCCAATTCCGGCAATGATTTCGTCGTCTCTTTTTCCCACACCGGCGAATACGATCGCGTCTGCTGAGATGCCCGCCTGTAGCGCAAGTTTCAGTTCACCTACTGAAACCACATCCGCGCCCGCGCCCAGTGCGGCGAAATCGCGGAGCAGGTCGAGATTGGAGTTGGCCTTCAGCGCGTAACAAACGCGGTGCGGACGCGCGCCGAAAGCCTGGTCGATTTGCGCATAGTTCTCGCGATAGGTGCGCCGGCTGTAGAGATAAAACGGCGTCGCAACTTGCTCGGCAATCGTGGCGATGGGAATCTCTTCACAAAACAAATGCGCGTGGGAGTAGCGAAAGTGCATCATGGAAGCTTTGCCTGTGATCTTGACATTAGTTGTGAGAAGCTTTATTTTTGATTGAAAAAGAAAAGCAGTTGATCCTAATTTTAAATTGAGCGAGTAAAAATCATGGCGATCATGCTCAGCAGCAAATACGTTTGCGACGCGTCCGGCAAAGCCGTGGAGGTTATTCTGCCCATTGCGGAGTTTAACGCGCTCAGCCGACTCGCCGCCAAATATTTATCCGAATGGCGTGAGTTAACCCGCGCAAACGATGAGGTGGAGCCTATTGAGTTTTCCGCAGCAGCAATGACGCAAATCGCATTGCAGGGCGGCGCATTTGAGTGGTTGAAAGATGAACCAGATCTCTACACCGACAACGATGGGGAGGCCGTTTAGCCATGGAAAGCCTACAACGCGGAGACATTGTCACCGTGGCCTTTCCTTATACTGATCTCACAATGCTGAAGCGCCGCCCTGCTTTGGTATTAAATGAAAAAACAGAAGAGGGTGACGTTATTCTCGCTTTCATTGGTACACATTTCCCTGCTAAAGCAACCGCAACCTCTATCATTCTGCTGAGCACTGATCAGGATTTTAGCAGCACCGGCCTCAAATCCGATTCGGTATTACGATTGGATAAGCTTGCGACCCCTCGAACGCCGCCTTATCACACGCCGCATCGGAAAACTTACCTCCGCCCAGATGACTGCTATTGATCTTGGTTTACTCGCCGCACTTCGGATTGTTGAGAGTTAACCCTTCCTCTCGTCACGGTATCACAAAATCATTATTCTCGTTCGGCCAGCGTGAGCGCACTTTGATCGTGTCTGGCCAGGCCCAATAGCGTTCCGCGGGAAGAAACGGCAACGCTTTACCGAAATCAAAAAGCCCGTTGCCGTTCACATCACGAAATGCATTGATTTGGTAAAGCCCGGGCAACACCTCTTTGAAGTGATAAGCCCGCGCGGAGTCAGTTTGAACGTGATACTCGACTTTGCCGCCGGCTTGTTTGGCGGTGAGATGAATGGCGCCTCGCGCCGTTGTGTCCGCGTCCGTAATCTTTCCGCTAATGGAGGCGAACGTGTCGGCATTCACGGTCCAAAAAGTGATCTGGCCGGTAGTATCGAACAGCGCATTGCCGTTCCAATCAAAAATTTTGTCGCGTTGAATCGTGACGGTGTAGCGCGCGCGGCTCTTCCAATGCGGCTGCGGTTGAAAGCGAAACTGAAAAGCGTTCAACCAGTGCAGTCCGCCTTCAACTTCGGCGCCGCTGGAATCCTGCACGAGCAAGGGCCTCGCACTTGTATCGGTTTTCATGATTTCCGAGAAGATCACCTCGACTGGCGCAGCGGGCAAAACATTGCGCGCACTATCCGCTACCGAGATTTTCACCACACGCGGACGTGTGGTATCGGCCAGCGTCGTTCCCGTGAACTCGCTGGTGCGTGCGAGCGAATCAAGCTCGTTGCCGGCTTCATCAAAGAGAGCGGTGGCTGTGCCGATATACTTCAAACTCTGCAGAGGTGCGATGATTGTTTGCACAAGGCCACGATCCAAAGGAGGTCGCGCTGCGCGCACGATTTGCAACGAGTCGCCATTTTCTGCGCGCACGTGCAGATGATTTTCCCACAGAGAATCGCGTGGCGCAACGGCTTCATCGAAACGCCATTCGAGCTGGTTGCCCGATAGCACGGTCACGGCGGAAAGCGTCGGGCGCAAAGTATCTTCCGTGGCGAGACGAAAGCCGAGTGGGCGGAGATTGGCGCCCGCGGAAGTAAGCGACACATCATGGGTGGGCACGCCGAGCAACTCTTCGCCGCGCGTATAGAGTCGATCACCGTCGCGATCTCCCAAAACGAATAAGCGATATTTCCCCGGTGCCAGTGCAGACAAAGTGAACTCGCCTGACTCGCCGAGTTGCGTGAAGTAGTCCGCATAATCTGTGGAGGCATTCGGCTCGCGCTCATGATCGAGAATATAAGCCATAATCAAAATGCCCGCGGGCCTATCGGCAAACACGCGGCCTTTGATCTCGCCGCGATCCAAACTATCTCCGGTCGAGAACGCGAACGTAAAGGCATTCTCCATGCGATTGTTGCGCAGGTCGCGCAACTCGGTGCCTACGGTGACGACATAGGTGCGTTGCGCGCGCAAACTGTCCGGAAAGCTCACTTCCACTTGCCGCCCGCGCCATTTGAAGCGAAACTCCTCCTCATCGGGAGTGGCGAGACTGGGGCTCGGCGAAACGAAGATGGCATCTTCAAAACTTTTGTGATCGACCTTTTCGCTGAAGGAAAAGACCAAATGAGCGTCACGGCTCACGCGGGTGGAATCGGGCTGGGGCGAGACTTTGAGAATGCGCGGCGCAGTTTTGTCTTCCGGCCCGCCGGGAGGAGCGGCTTGCCGGGCGCAGTTCCAAATAAAGATGCAAAAAGTGAGAAGGACAAATGCTCGAGTTTCTAAAAGGCAAAAGCATTCATGCAAAGCCGCAAAGCCGCAAAGGTCTCGCAAAGAAAAATCTTTGCGGAATCTCTGCGTCTTCGCGTCTTTGCGTGCGCTTTTGTTTGTCGGAAGAATTATTGCCATCATAGGCGTGCTAGCAAGGCAGAAGAGCACTCCTCACGAAAACAAAGTGCGTGCTTCGTCGACGACCATCGGGACGACGTCCGGCATGGCGCCTTCGATCACTGCGCCCGCGGCAAAAGGATGCCCACCGCCGCCAAAGCGGCTGGCCAAGCCGTTGATGACATGCTTGCCTTTCGAGCGAAAGCTGATTTTTACCTTGCCGTCTTTGGTTTCGAGGAACATCAAGCAGAGTTGCACGCCGTCGATAGTGCGCGGGAAATCCGCGAAGCCCTCGGTGTCGTGCGGCTGCGTGCCGGTGGCGTTCAGCATATCGCGCGTGACGATGAACCAAACGATTTGCCCCTTCTCTTCGAAGTGCAAATCCGCGAGAATCTGCGCGAGCAGCTTCATGCGTTGCGGCGGCTGGGTTTCAAAAACTTTTTGGTAGATGAGATGCGGCTGCACGCCGCCATTGCCGATGAGTGCGGCGGACACCTGATGCGCATTCGGCGTGGTATTCGAAAAGCGAAAACCGCCGGTGTCGGTCATGATCGCGGTATAAAGCGCTTGTGCGATGCGGCCTTCGATTCTCGCCCCGAGGCGCGTGAGCAACTCGAAAATCATTTCGCCGGTCGAAGAAGCGCGCGGGTAGATGACGTCCAAATCCGCAAAGGGTTCGTTGAGCGGGTGATGATCGATGCAAATTTTGGCAATGCGCAGGGGGCGTATCAGTGTGCCGAGATCGCGCAACCGTTTCCAATCGCTGATGTCCAAAATGAATACGGCGTCGCTGTCTTCCACCGCGTGGCGGTCCCGCGCCGTATCGAAGATTTGGATGTCCGCGAGCGGATCGAGAAATTCGTAATTCGGCGGCGTAAGGCTGTGATTGAAGATTTGTACGCGTTTGCCGAGCTGGCGCAGATAATGCGCGAGCGCGATTTCCGAGCCGAGGCCGTCGCCGTCGGGATTGACGTGCGTGGTAATGATGAAATTCTTGCCGCTATTGATCTGTGTCTGAATCTGTGCGAGTGCCGCCTCTGAAAATATCATATGCGCTGCCTCATAGCGTAACTTTGATTTTGTGAAAACCGGGATTGCCATTGACATCCACCACTTTCAGAGCGAGCACTTGATTGCGACTGTTCTCCGGAAGCACCAACCGGAAGCTTTCATTCTTTTGATCGGCCACGCCGTCCGTGGGATAGAGCAGTTCCCACGCGCCCGCATTAACGGAGTAGCGCGCTTCTTTCAAGCGCGAGAATTGATCCTTCGCTTCGAATTCTGCGACCAGCTTTTGATTTTCATTCTTAAACCGCACCTCACTTATTTCCGGAGAAGAATTATCGATGACAAAAATCTCACTTACCTTTTCTGCTTGCAAAGTCATGGCGCTCGGATTGCTCAAACGGTCGGAACCCGTGATGCGAAATTGATGCTCACCGTCCGGCAAG
>JABWAN010000574.1 GCA_013361015.1 Candidatus Zhuqueibacterota bacterium
TGCCCAAATTGCGCATCGAAGAAGCCGCGGCGCGGCGCCAGGCCCACATCGACTCCGGCAAGGAAACCATCGTGGGTGTCAACCTCTTCCGCCTGGATAAAGCCGAGGAACTCGACGTCCTGGAGGTGGACAACACCGCCGTGCGCGAGTCCCAGATCCAACGCCTCCATGAGCTGAAACATCAGCGCGACGCCGCCAAAGTCCAGACTGCCGTCGACGCCCTCACCCGGGCCGCGCAGGACGGCAGCGGCAACCTCCTGGCGCTGGCGGTCGAAGCCGCCCGCGCGCGCGCCACCCTGGGAGAAATCTCCTACGCTCTCGAAAAAATATTCAACCGCCACAAAGCTGTGATCCGCTCGGTCTCCGGTGTGTACCACTCTGAATTCGGACAGAACCCTCAAATCGAGCAGGTCCGCCACCTGACCGATCAGTTCGCGGAAAAACAGGGCCGCCGCCCGCGCATCCTCATTGCCAAAATGGGGCAGGATGGGCACGACCGCGGCGCCAAAGTCGTGGCCACCGCGTACGCAGACCTGGGCTTCGACGTCGACATCGGCCCGCTCTTCCAGCAACCGGACGAGGCCGCGCGAATGGCCGCCGAAAACGATGTCCACGTGGTCGGGATCAGTTCCCTGGCCGGCGGGCACAAAACCCTCTTGACTCAGCTCGTGGAAGAGCTGAGGAAGATCGGCCGGGACGACATCATGGTCGTCGTCGGGGGAGTGATCCCCCCCCAGGATTACGAGTTCCTGAAACGCAACGGGGCTGACGCCGTGTTCGGGCCGGGCACTTTCATCCCTGACGCCGCCAAGGAAATCCTGAGGCAGCTGATGGGCCGTCTGGAATAACCACGGTCCCGATGCGAGTTTCCCAGCCAGGTTCGAGGGCGCCCCACGCTCGCCGGTCGCGAGCGGTCAACCGGCGTTTTCGACCCGCGGGCAGTCACACTCTGGGCTTGAAGCGCATGAATGGAATGGACCAGCGCCCGGCCGAAGACAGCGGTTCTCCCCCGCGGCGTCCGCGCCGTTTGACGGTGGAAGACTACGTCCGCGGCGTGCGGGAGGGACAACGCACGGTCCTCGCTCGGGCCATTACTCTGGTGGAGAGCAGTTCGCGGCTGCACGAAGCTCAAGCGCAGGAGGTGCTTCATGAACTCATGCCCCACACCGGCCAGGCTCAGCGCGTCGGCATCACCGGCGTGCCCGGCGTGGGCAAGAGCACCTTCATCGAGTCCCTCGGGTGTTATCTGATCGGATGCGGCAGGAAAGTGGCCGTGCTCACCATCGACCCCAGCAGCGCCCGCTCCGGCGGGAGCATTCTGGGCGACAAAACCCGCATGGACCGGCTGAGTCGTGAGCCCAACGCCTTCATCCGCCCGTCGCCCGCGGGCGAGAATCTCGGCGGGGTCGCGCGGCGCACCCGGGAAACGATGTTTCTCTGCGAAGCGGCTGGGTTCGATGTCGTGCTGGTGGAAAGCGTGGGCGTGGGGCAAAGCGAGATCGCGCTGCGTTCGATGGTCGATTTTTTCCTGGTCCTGCTTCTGCCGGGGGCGGGCGACGAATTGCAGGGCATCAAACGAGGCATCCTCGAGATGGCGGATCTGATCCTCGTCAACAAGGCCGACGGTGAGAACCGCCTGCGCGCGGAGCAGGCCCGTGCCGAGCAAAACGCCGCTCTGCAGTACCTGCAACCCGCCACCCCGGGTTGGAAATGCGAAGCCGGGCTCTGCTCGGCCCTGACCGGGGAAGGGGTTGCTGAAACCTGGGGCACCATCGAACGCTTCTACCGCGAACTGCGCCCCACAGGCGCCCTGGCCCAGAAGCGCCAGGGACAGCTCCTGGATTGGATGAACGACCTGATCCATAGCGAACTGCGCCGCCGCTTTGAGCACCACCGCCAGGTCACCCAGCGGCGCTCCGCCATTCAACAAGCCGTGGTTCGGGGAGAAATGACCGTCGTCCGCGCCGCCCAGGCCTTGCTCGAGGCGTATGACCAGGGCCGCCATTCTCCAGATACCAACTCACAGAACACAGCATTATGATCACGAAAATCGACCACCTCGGCATTGCCGTGCGCGACTGGGAAACCGCGGTGGCGCGCTACACCACGCTCACGGCCGGGCCGCCGCAACATATCGAAGAGGTGCCCGAGCAAAAAGTCAAAGTTGCGATGTTCGAGGTGGGCGAAGCGCGCATAGAATTGTTGTCGGCCACTGCGCCGGATTCCCCCATTGCCAAATTTCTCGAAAAACGCGGCGAGGGCATGCACCACATTTGTTTCCAAGTCCCCAATCTCGAAGAAGCATTGCAACGTCTGCAGGCGGATGGAATGGAAATTCTTCCGGGCGCGGGCAGCGCAGGCGCACAAGGCCGCCGCGTAGCGTTTCTGCATCCGAAAAGCGCCGCCGGCGTTCTGATTGAGTTGGTGGAGAAATTATGACGAGGCGAGTATTACAGCGACGATAAGGAAGATTCGCATCGGCATCGACGTGGGCGGCACGTTCACACATGCCGTTGCGATCGAATCCCAAAACTTCAGCCTGGTCGCGCAAACCAAAACTTCGACGACGCATCATCACGAAGAAGGTGTGGCCGCCGGCATTCTCACGGCATTGCTGAAGCTGCTGCAGAAGGGCCGTATTGCTCCGGAAGAAGTGGTGCTGGTGGCGCACAGCACCACGCAAGCGACCAATGCGCTGTTGGAAGGCGACGTCGCGAAGGTCGGCATCATCGCCATGGGCAGCGGCCTGAAGCGTATTCGCATCCGCCAGCAAACACAAATTGGAGACCTCGAGCTTGCGCCCGGCAAACTGCTGCGCACGTGCTACCGCTTTTTGGATCCCGTCCGCAATTTCAACGACGACGTTATTCGACAAACCATTCGCGCGTTGCAAGAGGAAGGCGCACAAGTGCTCGTTGCCGCCGAGGCCTTCTCAATTGATCGCCCGGCGCGCGAGCAACGCGTAGTGGCGCTTGCCAACGAAATGGGCCTGCCTGCGACTTCCACCCAACAAGTTTCGCAACTCTACGGATTGCGTTTGCGCACGCGCACAGCCGTGATCAACGCCAGCATGCTGCCGGTCATGATTACTACTGCGGAAATGATCGAACGCAGCATGCGCGCCACCGGCATCGCCGCACCATTGATGGTCATGCGTTCCGACGGCGGCATCATGGATATTCAAGGCATGCGCGAGCGCCCAATCTTGACCATGCTCTCCGGGCCGGCTGCGGGCATTGCTGCTGCGCTCATGTATGCCAAAGTATCGGACGGAATCTTCGTCGAAGTCGGCGGCACGAGCACCGATATCAGCGTGATTCGCCACGGCCAGGTGATGATGCGCACCGCACAAGTGGGCAAACACACCCTGCACACCAAAACTTTGGATGTGCGCACGGTCGGCATCGCCGGCGGCAGCATGCCGCGCGTGCAAAACAATCGCATCGTCGAAGTCGGTCCGCGCAGCGCACACATTGCCGGCATGCCGTATGAAGCGTTCTGCCAGATTCAAGATTTGGAAGGCGCCGAGCCGGTGTACGGCGCACCCAGAGCGGGCGATCCGCGCGACTATGTTTTCATGCAGAATCGCGACAAGAATTTTGCGATCACTGTCACCGGCGCCGCTAATTATCTCAAGCTCGTGCCCGAATATGATTACGCGCATGGCGGCGAAAGGAATATCGAGCGCACTTTTACAAAGCTCGGCGAAGAGTTTGGGCTGGAACCGCAAGAAGCGGCGACGATGATTCTAGACAAGGCATGCAGCCGCGTGGCCGGGGTGATTAATGAACTGGTGGAGAGCTACGGCCTCAATCCTTTGGCCGTGAGGCTGCTCGGCGGCGGCGGCGGCGCTTCCACGCTTTTGCCGTATACTTCACAACTCACGAAACTGCCGGTCGAATTGCTCAGGAACAATGCCATCATTTCCGCTATCGGTGTGGCGCTGGCCATGGTGCGCGAAACAATCGAGCGCAGTATCGTGAGTCCGACTGCGGAAGATCTCCTGCGTATTCGGCAGGAAGCCGAAGCGGCCGTTGTGCGCATGGGCGCAGCACCGGAAACCGTGGAAGTGAAAATCGACGTCGACAGCCTCTCGCATCGCGTGCTGGCTGTGGCCCTCGGCTCGACGGATGTGCGTTTATCGGAACAACTCGGCCACCCGGTCTCCGCGCACAAACGCGCCGATGTTGCCGCTACCGCGCTCGCGACCACGGAGCGCAACGTCAACGTGTTGGCCGATACGGGTTTCTTCATTGCGTACGCGACGCTCAAGCATACTTCGAGATTTTTCGGCTTGCTGCAAGAGAAAACGCGGCCCGTGGTCATTGTGGATCAGCACGGTATCGTGCGGCTCACGTTCAAACACGTCGAATTGGAAGAGATGATCGTTGGCGACGCGGCCGACAGGCTAAAGCATTTCATCGAGGTGCACACGCGCTACGGGGACAGCGGCCCGCAAATACCCGCGATTCATTTGGCCGTCGGCCCGCGCTTAATCGATTTCACCGGTTTGCTCGATGAAAAGCAGGTACTCTCCATGGGCGAGATCGAATTGAGTAAATTCACACCGGAAACGCCAATGTTGGTGCTGGCAGAAGTCAAAGGTTGAGCCTGTT
>JABWAN010000575.1 GCA_013361015.1 Candidatus Zhuqueibacterota bacterium
TGCGCATGCCGGTCCGGCAAATCGAAACCTTCTGCCAGCGGCCGGGCTTCTTCGAGGGTGAAGTCCGTAACCTCCACGCGCTTACCGATGTTGAAAGGCGTGCGGGTGTAATCTTTAATGAGATCATTGGGCGTGGCCACGCCGATGAGCACGAACGAGAGGCGCCTAAATTCCGGACGGTCGGCGCGGGCGTTGTAGAGCGATCGAATCGCGGCGAAGAAATCATCCGAATATGGCAAATTCAAAGTCGTGTCGATCTCGTCGATGAACACCACGATGGGCGCCTCGACTTCACGCAACAGCACGTCGCCGAAAAATTTGGAGAAGCGCTGCGCCAAACTCAGATGCCCGTGCGCCTGCCACCACACGTGCGGCTTGGTTTGAAATTGCAGCTCCTTTTGAATTTCGTGCAGAATGCCGTAATAGAACTGCTCCGGTGTCGTGGTCACTTTGCCCACTTCTTCCAGCGTGAGCTTGACGCATTGAATGCCCTCCTCCGCTAGCTGCTTCGCCGTGCGCAACATCAAGCTGGATTTGCCCACTTGGCGCGAAGAAAGAATGAAGGCAAATTCTCCGGCCCGGCACAGGTCGAGCAAATCCTTATCGGCCTGCCGAAAAACGTAGAGCGCATCGACGTGGACCGTGCCGCCCACGGTGTAGTGTTGAAGTTCATGCATGCAAACGCTCTCCGAAAAATTTTTCATACAGAAGGCAGCGGAACTTGGCGTGCGAAGCTGCGCCCGTCACCAACCCGGCTGCTTGCAAACGATAGAAAATGTTTTCATCGGCGCACTTGTTCGTTTTCAAAACTTGCCGCAGTCCGGCCTTCATGCTTTCGGTTTCGAAATTCTCTTTGCTATTGAGGCCGAACCACAAAGGCCGCAAATGATCGCCAAACGGGCCGTAAATATCCGTGGCATGTTCGAACAAAGCCGTCAAGTCGTACAGCCGCGTCGTGAGCAATTCAAACGCTTGGCGCAAAAGATATGGATGCCCGCCGACCCAGCGCTGCAATTCTTGCAATTGCTCCGGTATCAGAAGGGATTGGTTGCGCTCATTCAACGTAGCCGCTTGTTCCGGCGTGAAATCCTGCAAGTGCAACACGCGGCCGACATTGAACGGCGAGCGCGTCAAATCGGCAATGAACGCGGCCGGCTCGGTGGAAGTAGCCAACACCAAATCGAATTGTTGCCACACCGGATTCGCCTGTTGCCGCTTGTTGTGCCACGCGCGCAGCATGCTGAAGAAATTCACGCTGTAGTCTTTGCCGAGAATGCGATCGACATTGTCCATCGCGAGTGTGAGCGGGCGCGTGCGCCGTTTGAGCACGAACATTTCAAAAATTTCCGCGCACGCCCGAATGCGGCCCAACAAGCGATGTTGCTGCCACGCGGTTTCCACTTGCTCGAGCGGCGCGAATTTGTAAGTGAGTGCCATGCAAAAAGAGCGGAAGAATGTTTCCTCGTTTTCCAATTGCGATTGGTCGAATTCCTGAAAGTCCATGAACACGACCTGCTTGCCGTGTCGCCTGGCGGCTGCAATGATACGCCGCAACAATGCGGTCTTGCCGATTTGGCGCGAGCCTTTGATGGAAATGGTGACGCCGCTTTGCGCAATATCCGCCAGCGCGAGTTTGTCTTCGCCGCGTTCGAGGTAAAATTGCAGCGCGCCTTCTTCTGAAAACATGCTGGCAGAAAGCGTTGCCGCGGGCGAGGCCTGTTGCACGACCGTGGCTAAGTCCGCAGTTGCAGGCAAGCCCGGCGTCCCCATGAGCCCGGCGCGTGCGCGTTGCAAATCCGCGAGCAGTTCATCCATGGTTTGATAACGCGCAAGCGGATTTTTTTCCAACGCCTTGTCGAGAAACGGCTGCAGGCGTTGCGCTATCTGTGCATCTTCGAGTTGCAGACGCGCGTGCGCTTCGAAGCAAATGGCGTTGCGCAGAGCGCCCAAGTCCGTGCTCGCAAACGGGCGCACGCCGGCCAGCATTTCGTGAAAGATGATGCCGAGCGCAAAAATATCCGAGCGCTGATCCACATTGGCAGCGTCCCATTGCTCCGGGGACATGTAAGGCGGCGTGCCGGAAACGAGCCCGGTGATCGTGAGCTGCTCGCACTCGCTCTTCATCTTCGCCAAGCCGAAATCCACGATCTTGATCTGGCCGTCGCGATTGATGAGAATATTTTCCGGCTTCAAATCGCGATGGATGACGCCCAAGCGATGCGCCATGCGCACGCCCTCGGCAATCTGCACCGCGAAATCGAAAAACTCCGCGCGGCTCAAGCGCTCGCGCTCTACACGCGCGCGCAAGGTTTCGCCTTCCACATATTCCATCACTATATACGGGCGCTGCGCTTTTTCTTGCAGCTCGTACACCGTGACGATATTGGCGTGAATGATTTGCGCCGCGGAATTGGCCTCACGCTTGAAACGGACGACCGCACTACTGTCGGACAAAAGCTCTTGCTTGAGGAATTTGAGAGCAACTTCCTTGCCGGTATTCTTTTCTTTGGCGAGATAAACCGTGCCCATATTGCCACGGCCCAACGTCTTCTGAATCACATAGCGCGCAACCAAGTCGCCGCGCTGCAGTGGCAGTGTGGGATCCGCTTCCGCAGCAGATGCGCGTGGAGGCCGCGCGCGCGTGGAGGCGGGCGCACCATTCGCGCCGAAAAGTTTTCTAAGGAAGGAACGCAGCTTCGCGGTAAACTGCGACGATGCAATCTCATGTTCGGTCATCGTTTAGGCCCTCACAGGTCTCGCGATAACATCGGGTAGGAAAGCGTAAAGGAGAGAATTGGCCACAGCCCCGTGCCCACCGTGTATGGCTACCGGATTCTGTTCCCTAAAAGCCAGAAGGGGAAGAGCTTGATGTTGTCTAGGGAAGAGCACGTGAAAAAATGTAGTTTTACTATTGCTCAGAAGCAATCACTTTGTTGGGCGCTCAAAAAGAGAGAGCGAGTTTTAGCTTTATTGCTATGGCGATAGCTTTCTTGCTATAAATTTGCCTTGCAAAAACCTGCTGAAACAATTACCATCTCACACCCAATAAGCCGCAGTCTGAGTCGCCATATTCCCGTAAATTTTGTTTGATTTTCCCGCTCGCAAGATCGCCGCACCATCGTTTTGCATCGCCCAATTTTTTTCCGAGAGCTATTTCCAGGAAGCTCGCAAAGCCAGCACAAAGGCAGTCAAAGACCGGACCCAAATAAAATTCGGCGCAACGCTCGTCTCAGGATTTCCCTCTCCTTCGCACCTCACAGCTTGGCTGGAAGTCCCGCTGCAAAGCATTCAGCACTTCACGGCTTCGTAAATTTGTAACTATTCGGCTTTCTCAAGAAACAAAGCGATTGCCGGCGAAACGATTCAAACCCCTCAAGCCAATCAATGTGCCACTAATGGTTTTGTTTTGTCTTGGCTTTTTTGCTTTCGCGAAAATGCCAGTGACTAGTTACTTGAACAAGAGCAGCTCATGCACACCTCGACAAAGCTTTGTTTGATTTGCGGCCAGGCCAACGAGGCGCAAGCCCGGAAATGCCACGCCTGCCACACGCCATTGCCGGAAGAAGGCATCATTGACAAAATGGAAGCGGCGATGATTCAAGTGTTGCAGCATGCCGTGGAGGAGCGTTATGAGATTATGGAGCGCATCGGGCGCAGCGGCAGCTCGTTGATCTTGAAAGCGCGGCAGAAGGACGGCATTCAACGCACCGTGGCGCTCAAAGTGCCGCGCTGGCTGTTTCCATTCGAGCCGAGAATTTTGAAGGCGCGCATACAACGCTTCAACGAGGAGGCGCACCAGCTTGCGCTTTTGAATCACAACGGTATCGTGCGGCTGCTCGACTGGGACGTGATCGATCACCAGTTGCCCTACTTGGTGCTGCAATACCTCGAGGGCGAAGACCTGCGCAGCGTGCTGCAGCAACGCACAGCGGCATTGCCGATTGAAACTTTGCGCGCATGGTTCCTTGCACTCGCCGAGGCTCTCGGTTATGCGCATCAAAAGGGCGTTATTCATCGTGACATTAAAAGCGCGAATGTCATGATTTGCAGCGACGGCACGCCGGTGTTGATCGACTTCGGCATCGCGCGCGATCAAGACATGAGTGCGCTGGTGAAAATCACACAAGAAGGCACGCTCCCCGGCACCTGGCTCTACATGAGTCCGGAGCAAGCGCGCGGCGAGGCGGTCGACAAACGCAGCGACATATATTCTTTCGGCGTGGTCATGTATGAAGCTCTCGCCGGCAAACTGCCTTTTGAAGGCGAGTGTTGGCACGAACTGCAAGCCAAAACTGTTTCTGCACCCCCCGAGCCTTTGCAGAAAACTCGTTCGGAAATTCCGGAGTTGTTGGAGAACGTCGTGTTGCGCAGTTTGATGAAAGCGCCGGACCAACGCTATCAATCGTGCGAAGAACTTGCGCAAGCCTTGCGGCATGGCGAGCCGCGCCGCCCGCAATTTCGCAAAGGTCCGCTTACGAGAATATCACTGCCCGCATCGCCGCTGCCGCGCTGGAAAAAAATTGTGTTCGGATTGGCAGGGTTAATGGGGGTGCTCACTCTCTTTCTCGCGTATCACTTTTTTCAGCAAACGACTTCGTCCGACGTGTAGCGCAAT
>JABWAN010000576.1 GCA_013361015.1 Candidatus Zhuqueibacterota bacterium
AGTAAGAAGTGCGAGTAAGAAGTGCGAGTAAGAAGTGCGAGTAAGAAGTGCGAGTAAGAAGTGCGAGTAAGAAGTGCGAGTAAGAAGTGCGAGTAAGACAGGATAGAAAAAATTCGCGCGATGCAAAGTAGCAAATCCTTGAAGAGATGCAAGAAAAATTTCGAGGCTTTTATAATTTTTTGGATTGGCGAGTGGAACGCTGAAATCACGTGCTCGTGTTTTTTCCGCTAAACTCTTTTCTGGCCAGTATTAATTATCGAAATGTCGCCAGCCTATCGAAATTAAAAATCAATCATGCGATTCGTGAGGCATTATCGCTTGGAGGATCTACAATGAATTCCCAAATAACAAGACTGCTTGTACCTGCATGTGTGCTTTGTTTGCTCACAAGCTTGCCCCAGACATCATTTTCCCAAAACAATGGCAAAGGCAAACCTGCCATAAGGCAGTTCCAATTGAGGCATACGACGATCTCAGACCCCGGCGATGAAAATTGGGATGATCGCTTTGGGCAATTATATCCTTATGGGGAGATCTCCACTATCCTAGCTTTAAACGATGATCTATATATCGGGGGCTATTTTCCAGGCACGAAAGGTATTGGCAAGTGGACCGGTCATAACTGGTCTCCGCTAGGTGGCGGAGCCAACCGAGGTGGTGCATCCGCTTTCGCGGTCATCGGAAATGACCTTTATGTGGGCGGAGTCTTTGAAATGGTAGGTGGCGTTCCTGCGAATAACATTGCCAAATGGAATTTGATCACAGAAAAGTGGTCGGCACTTGAAAGCGGCGGTTATAATGGCGTTAATGGCGAAGTCAGCGCCATGACAGTTGCAGACGAGCATTTGTATGTAGGAGGAGCATTCACCGCGGACGGCAATATCAGCTCAAATCGCATAGCGAAATGGAACCCTGCTAACTCGACGTGGACTTCATTGGGGGATGGGCTGAATGGTGACGTCTATGATATTGCAGTTCATACCAACGCAGTATATGTTGGAGGCGCTTTCACTTTAGCCGATAGCACGCCTGTGAACTATCTTGCGAAATGGGAAGGCGAAGCTTGGACCGCTCTCGGTACTGGCGTGAATCATCATGTAACTACGCTTTCGTTTTATGAAAATGATCTCTATGCCGGAGGATATTTTACCAAAGCCGGAGGCCTTAGCGTGAACTATGTCGCTAAATATAACGTCGCGACGAACAACTGGTGGCCTCTACGCGCAGAAACCGACACGAGTAACGGAGTTCGTCAACGCTGCTGTCCGATCGCGAATGTTTATAGCATCACAACCAGCCCGCATGGGGTCTACATTGGAGGATCATTCGATTTAGCCGGAAATCGGAACGCAAACCATATCGTCCGGTGGAATCCTGAAAGCAACACATGGTCGCCATTAGGAAGTGGCGTGAACGGTCAGGTCTTCGACGTAATGGCAACAGAGAATGATGTTCATGTAGGCGGAACCTTTCGATATGCAGGAGGCAAGATCTCTTATCGTTTCGCCATTTGGCACGAGCCGGAGCAGAATCACGCGCCAGTTATCAATTCTTCTCTGCCAACCTTGAGCTTCAACGAAGACGTTTCTTTGCTCTATCCTATCTCCAAATGGCACAGCCGCGTGCAAGATCAGGAAGACGCGGACAGCACGCTGGTTTTCACGGTTCTTTCCGGCAAGAAAGTGCAAGCCACGCGGCAGGGCAACGACTATCTTTTCACCGCGCCGGAAAATTGGTTTGGGCAAAACAAGCTCAAGCTCATCGTCACGGACCGCAGCCAGCTTGCCGACACCGCGGAGTTTGTCGTGCGAGTCAAATCCCTCAACGACGCGCCCGGCATTGCCAATCTTCCCGAATCGATCGCCTTTCGCAACACCGCATCGAAGCGCCTCGCCATGTGGGATTTCGTTTCAGACGTTGAGGACGCGGACTCTTCCTTGCACTTCAGCTTCAGCGCGAGCAATGACTCGCTGAAAAGAGCATTCAACGCGCAAACCGGCGTGCTCACCTTGACCGCGCCTGGCTTTATCGGCAAAGCCAATCTCTTCCTCACCGTGCGCGACGACAGCAACGCCGTGGCGCGCGATACGATTGCCGCGCAAGTGGATAACACAACCGGCGTGGCGGAAGCAACCAGCGAAATCCCAACCGAGTTTGTGCTGCTGCAAAATTATCCCAATCCATTTTCCGCAAAAGGGCGCGGAACCTTCGGCAATCCGACAACGACGATTCGCTTCGGGCTGCCGCACGCGAGCGAAGTAAATCTCGAAGTTTTCGACCTCTCCGGCCAGCGCGTTGCGACGCTTTTGAACGAAAGCAAAGATGCAGGCTTTCATGCAATAGAGTTCAATGCGAGCAACTTATCTAGCGGAACTTATTTCTATAAATTGACTGCGGGGAGCTTTGCGGAAAGGAAAAAGCTCTTGCTGGTGAAGTAGGATTAAACTTCCGTCATAACATTTCGCAGAGCGCGGTGCTTGACTGGTATGTTTCATTCACAAATTTGAAGTCTCCAGCCTAAGAATGAAACGTACCAGGAACGTATGATTAGCGATCTATCTTCTTCTGTGGAGCTGGCAAACGATTGCGCTTCACGTTTCACCCCTTATCTTCCCTCTTCTGAAGAAAAAATTCTCGTTCAAGAACGCTTGCAGAGCCAGAACGCGCTCGTCACTTTGTGGCGCGAGTGCACGGCCTACGCGGGCGAGCCGAATGCGGTTTTCAAAAGAGGGCAAGTGATCGAATTTGTTCTGGATTGTGCGGCCGCTAATTTTTTTACCGAACTAAAATCGCCGTACACGATAGAACTGATCTCCTTTGATCTGCGCACACAAAATCCCCAACCACTCTATAGCTTTCAAGAATACGGCCATCTCACTGCCGAATACTTTCGCGTGATTTTTCAAGCACCGGCGCTCGTCGCGGGCATTTTCCGGTTGCAATCCATTTTGTTGATTGACAACTCCGAGCACTTTTCGATTCCGATGGGCGTCAATTTCGTTGTGCTCTAAAAACAAAAGTCGCGGCGCCTCTAAACTTCAAAAGCAGACGCCGCGACGATCGTGTGAAACGCGGTGCTTCGATTAGTGCAGCCATTCCTGCTGCGGCGAAAATGTAGAAGAGTTGACGGAGAGATATTGCTTCAGTTCGTCCAGCCGCACTTCCTCCGCCGAGCTTGCGCTTGCGTGCTGCAATTTCCGGCGAGGTGATGCGACGGGCATGTGCTCCACTTCGCGCAAACCGCGGCTTTCCAGCGCGCGAATGTATCGCGTGGGATCGCACACGTGCATAAAAATGTGCTTGTCCGGAGTCAGAACGAGCGAGCAACATTTTTCCACGCTTTGCACGCTCAATTCCACGCCGTGATTTTTATTGAGCACGTCGGCATAGTTCGCTAGCAATGCTTGCAGCCAATTCGCCGTCACCGGCGGGCTGATCGAGAGCAACGGGCGAGGCATGCCGTAGTTCTCTCCCATGACCACGACAACTTGCCCACCCATTTCTCCCAGCACATCCAAGAAGACATTTGCAAGCGCAGCACGGGAAGGCGCAATGATAAGCCCGCCGCTGTGAAAACGATTGCCCTGCAAATGATAACATCCATACCGGCGAGCACGAGGCGTTGGACCGTTTAGGAAGGAAGCCGAGCGCCTTTTTGCGGTCGCGCGCAAGCTACGGCGCACGAATTTCGCGAAACGGGACAGCCGCATGCGAAGAGAGAAGAGCGGAAGCGAGCGAGATACACGAGGCATGGCAGAATCCTGAATTATTTATTTTTTCAGAACTGCCCTTTGGTGCCGCCGGTAAATCAAAACTGGAAAGCGACTTGAGATATTTTATTCGGCACATTCCCACAACAACAGTTCATCCACACTTCGTGCGCACACGCGCCCTTCTTCTTCCAGCAGATCCAAATGCCCCTGGACTTCGGACAATCCCAAAAAGAAATCGATACCTACGCTTAATTCCGGGAACAGCGCACGCGTGAGTTGCCAGAGCGTAAGCGGCCGGGCTTTGAGAATTTCATAGAGGCTCTGTGCGCGGTTGTGATAGAAAGAGAGACGCTCCTCCACCAAACGCGCAACGCCATGAAACGGCTCGCCGTGCCCGGGCAATACCAAAGTTGGATTGAGCTTCGACATGCGCTTGAGCTCGCGCATATAGTCCAACAACCGTCGAGGCCGCTGAGCTCCCGGACGTTCCGGCGGCTCAAGAATCGCATTCGAAGAGAGGTCTTTCAGCATGTGATCATTCGCAAGCAGTATGCGTGTGCGCGGCTCCCACAAACAAATCAAGCCGCCGGCATGCCCGGGCGTGTGATACACTTCCCATACTGCACCGGCGAATGAGATTGGATTTCCCTCCTGCAACGATTGCGCGCTGGAAAAAGGCTGGGCCCAATGCGCAACCGCAGCGCTGGCCCTCTCGATCTCTTCAGTAATCTGCTCTGGCACGCCGCTCTCTCGAAAAAGTCGGCGATAGAACGGCGCATACTCTGCCCGGGTTGCATTATAGTCTGCAAGCCAGGGAAGGTTGAAGGGATGTGTGAAAACTTTCGCGCCGGAACGCGCCGCCAATTCTGCGGTCAGGCCGGTGTGATCGACATGATGGTG
>JABWAN010000577.1 GCA_013361015.1 Candidatus Zhuqueibacterota bacterium
CCTCACCGATTTCGGTGAGTTTGGTGTCGCGCCAGTAACGCTCGACGGGATAGGCCATGATATAGCCATCGCTGTCGGCAATTAAAATGGCCGGAAACTTGGCAACGAGCGTCGAGCTACCATTTTCATTTTCGCTTCGGCACGAAAAACCTTTTGAAGCCCTGTTTTATCAAACCACGTTTTAGGCGTTTGTCATTCGTCCACAGCCGAGCTTTTAACTCCAACATGAGTGCAACGATTGGCGTGTCATCTTCATCAACGTCTTGACAAAGTTTGTAAGCCTTGAGCTTATTTTTCTGTGAAATGGTTTGCTCACTGATGAAATTGATTCTTGCGAGCATTCTGTATAGTAATTCATAGATCTCGGGCGCCGACAGCTTGGAATGCTCAAGCACCTCTTCTTTGTGCTCAAACAATTCCACCAAGACGTAGTTTGGAGCAAAGAATTCAGCGTCCTCTTCCAGAAAATTTCTTCGCAAGCCGGAGTTTTTCGATAGCAGCATAGAGAAGATTATGTTCGTATCAAGCACGACCGCCATCGTCCCCCTACTCTAGAAATTTCTTTTTATTTTTCGCCCACCAATCCCTTTTTATCTTTCTTGATAGCTCGAGAATGCCTTCGTCGAACTCTGCTTTTTTGATCAATTGCTCAATTCGTAAACGATTCAGAATTCCGGACAAAAAAGCCGCATTCACTGAGGACTTGTCTATGGTAATGATCAGCTTATTTTTTTTTGATTCGACTTCGAAGACTTCCATGGTCATACCTCGTTTTGCTAGGCTGAGATTGGGGTTTTGCTAATCAAACTACAATTCTCATGGCGGGTGCTTAACCAACAATTCATACTTCCTTCAGCACCTCTCTCGAAATCACCATCCTCTGCACTTCGCTCGTGCCCTCGCCGATTTCGGTGAGTTTGGTGTCGCGCCAATAGCGCTCGACCGGATAATCCATGATATAGCCGTAGCCGCCGAAGGTTTGAATGGCTTTGTTGCACGCGCGCATCGCGGCTTCGCTCGCGAAGAGTTTGGCCATCGCGGCTTCCTTCACGAACGGCTTGCCCGCATCCTTCAATTGCGCCGCGTGATGCACCATTAAGCGCGCGGCGTGCAGTTCGGTCGCCATATCCGCAATGTACCAGCGAATCGCTTGAAATTCGCTGATCGCTTGGCCGAAAGCTTTGCGCTCCTTCGAATAAGCCACGGCTTTATCCATTGCAGCCTGGCCGAGACCGACGGCCATTGCGCCGATGCCGATGCGGCCGCTGTCGAGAATTTGCATGGCGTACTTGAAAGCTTCATTCTCTTCGCCGAGCAAGTTTGCCGCAGGCACGCGGCAATCTTCAAAAGTGATTTGGCGCGTGTCGCTCGCGCGCAAACCGAGCTTGTTCTCTTTCTTGCCGATGACCACGCCGGGATATTCGCGCTCGACGATTAATGCGCTGATGCCCTTCGTTTTCGCTGCGGGATTGGTTTTCGCAAAGACGATGTACGTTCCAGCATAGCCGCCGTTGGTGACGTACATCTTGTTGCCGTTGAGAATGTACTCATTGCCCTTGCGCGTCGCGCTAGTGGTGAGCGCGCCCGCATCGGAACCGCTGTGCGGCTCGGTCAAACAGAACGAGCCGAATTTTTCTCCGCTCAACAAAGGCGGCAGATATTTTCTCTTCTGCACCTCGTTGCCGAACATCATTATCGGCGCGGAACAAAGCGAGCAATGCGCCGCGACCGAGAGCGTGGTTGAGCCGCACGCTTTCGCAATCTCTTCCATCATCAAAACAAAAGAAACCGTGTCAAGATCGCCGCCGCCGTATTGCGACGGAAACGGAATGCCGAGAAAGCCCAGTTCGCCCATTTTGCGCAGGGTTTCTGCGGGAAATTCCATGGTCACGTCGATCTCCGCGGCTTTCGGCTCGATTTCTTTTTGCGCAAATTCACGAACGGTGTCGCGCAGCATGATTTGCTCATCGGATAGGTTCAGCATGATTTGCTCTCTCGGTTTTAGTCCATTAAAATTGTATTCGTTGCTTCAAAGGCAAAAACTTTTCTGTAAGCGGATTTCACAAATAAAGCGGATACTGCCTTTTGCTCTATTCGCTAGATTCGAAAAAATCCGCTAACAGAAAGCTTTGGGGTTGCGGCTCGTCCGCCTTGCATGGTGGTTGGTGATTGCGCAGCGGAAGGAGTTTCTTGTTGCTTGTGACCAATCCATTCTCTCAATTGGCTCTTCGGCTCATTTTCTTTTTTGGCTCCTTGCCTTTCACTCCCCCCTAAACTGCGGCGCACGCTTTTCATTAAAAGCCGACAACGCCTCGCGCCGATCACTCGTGGGAATGATGCGCTTATAACATTCGAACTCGATCTCTAAGCCGTTCGCCAATGGCATCGCCATACCGCGCTGCATCGCCTCTTTTGCGAATTGCACCGCCAGCGGCCCGTTTGCCGCAATGAGCTTCGCGTAGTAAAGCGCCGCGTCGGCGACTTCGGCGTCGGGCACGACGCGATTGGCAACGCCGTGCGCAAGACATTCCTGCGCCTCGAAAATTCTTGCGGTCGCAATCCATTCCATTGCGCGGGCATATCCGATCAAGCGCGTCAAGCGTTGCGTGCCGCCCGCACCGGGAATGATCGCGAGCGCGGTTTCGCGCAAGCCCAGCTTCGCGCTTTCGCCGAGGACACGCATATCCGCGGCCAGCGCCAGCTCCATTCCACCGCCGAGCGCCGAGCCTTGCACCGCGGCAATGGTCGGCACCTTGATGTCTGCGATTGCTTGCACCGCGGCGCGAATGCCTTGCACCACATTGACGACTTGGTCGTCCGGAATCTCTTTGCGCTCTTTGAGATCGGCGCCCGCGCAAAAGTGCGCGCCCTCGGCATGGAGAACCAAAGCGCGCAATTCTTTCCGCGCCACATCCCGATTCGCCAAATGCGCCACGGCGTAAATCTCACTCACGAGTTGGCGATTGAGCGCATTCACAGGGGGACGATTGAGGGTCATGCGCCCAAGGTAATTTTCAATGCGATATTTGATGAATTGAAACTCTGCCAATGCTACTCCTTCCGTGCATGTCGTTGCGTATTGATAATGGAAGAGTGTAAATCGCGGGTCGTGGATAGTGGATCGTAGATAGTGTGACAGTCTCTCCCTTGAGTGTCATTCTGGAGGAATCTTACCTCGCACTTGGTACAAACTTTTGGTGCGAGCACTAGGAAGTTTCTTACAGAACGACAATGCAGCACCGCGCCCTCACGCAATACCTTCCCTCTACAATCTACGATCAACTACTCACGATCAACCATCCACTATCCACGATCCACAGAACCTTCCGGCGCTTCGATCTCCATTTGCAGCAAGCCCAGCCCGTGCGTTTTGCCCTGCGCGTCGGACTTCAAACTCTCCGAGCCGCCACCGCCGAGCGAGTCATGCAAAATGAAGTTGAGCGCCAGAATATTTTCCACTTCATAGCGCTCGACCTCGCCACGGCAAATTTTGTTAAAATGCGCTTTCACGCGCGCCGGCGTGAGTTCTTTTTTCAGCAACTCATAGCCCGCGCGATTATATGCGACGATACCGACGTTGCTGGCATCGCCCTTGTCGCCGCTACGCGCATAGGCAATTTCTGATAGACGGAGTCTTCTCATATTCATTTGGAGTGATGGAGTATTGGAGTTTTGGATTGTTGGGGTCTGCGATACTCCATCATTCCTACAATCCATCACTCCATGTTTTGTCTGCTCTAGGGAAAGTATCGGTAAATCTCTTTACGATGCAGAAAACGCACGAAGAAAACCGTGTCATCCTCAAGCCTCAATCCGAGGCGATAATCGCCGATCTGGATGCGAAAGTAATTGCCTCCGCCTCGAAGCTGTTTGATGTTTTTGACTAGGGAAAGACTCGCGGCCTGTTCAACTTCTTCGACGACAGATTTTACTTCTTGCAACAAAGCTCTGTCCTTAATCTTCTTTAGGTCGCGAGTGTAACTAGCTTAAAGTCAACTTTCACGCTCGACCCTCAAGAATGTCGAAGACTTCGGCTCGACTCACCGAGGGAGAATCCTCGCCTTCTTTGATGGCTCGAACTAGCGCCATGTCTTCCAACACTTCCGCGATGAGATCATAAAACAAACTTCTTCTTTCCTCAAAAGCTTCAAAGAAGGCTGCTTTCATGATCTCTTTGAGTCTGACCTCGTTTGGGAGAACTTGTTCCATGTTATGCTCCGTTGTTTATCAGCGTGAACCGCTCACTTTTTCTCCAACGAATGCAGCGAATCCAACCCTTCCGGCAGTGGCAGGACCCAGCGCACGGGCTGCACGGTGCCGTCGCGGCGCACGATGCGCTCGACGTGCTTGTGCTTCAATACCGATCGTTCGACCCAAACGTCGTCTTCGATAATGGAGCCGAAGATGTAGCTTGTGCCTTTGATGAGCACGTTGTTGCCGATGCGTGTGGGAAATTCGTCGGAGCCGGTCATGTTCACGCCGGATTCGATCTGGCAATTTTCTCCGATGGTGAGATTGCCTTTGACGATGTCGCCTTGAAAGATGTGGGAATGGCGCCCGATCGTCAAAGTTTGATGCGGGTACGTGCTGAGCTGCACGTTT
>JABWAN010000578.1 GCA_013361015.1 Candidatus Zhuqueibacterota bacterium
TAGGGACACGGGTTTCCCCGTGCCCCCCGCACAGTTCCCGGCGTGCAGTTTTCCCGCACCGGGCTCTTCAGAGATACTCGCTTCCGCAATCCGGCTAGTAAGAGAATTGAAATCGTCGCTGCCCGTTGTGGATTTCTGTGATTCGCGGCTGTTCTATCCGATGGCGATTCATCAGCGCCCAGAAAGTCTTGCTGTTGTAGCTCCTCTTCTGGCTTCGCCGATTCAGCCATTTCCTGAGAAGACGCATCACTTGGCGAAAGTATTTGTGCAAGCTCTCGTAGTTCCCAATCACGCCATAGTAGTTGTAATAGCCACGAAGTTTCGCGTTCAGCGTCTTCAGGAGTTGGCGGATACCGGTGCTGCGAAGCGCGCGGCACCAGGCCGTGAAATTCCTGAGACTCTGCTGAAACTTCTTGCGGGAAGTGCGAAGCTTGACAACTCTTTTGCCTTTGCGACTGTCTCCCCAGCGGAATTCAAAGCCGAGGAAGTCAAAGCTGTTGCCCTCACTTTCGGGGAAGCGGCTAAAGCCAACCACGCGCGTCTTCTCCGCGGAGAGCTCGAGCTTGAACTTGCCGAGTCGCTCGGACAGCAGGCGGTAGAATCTGTCTGCGTCCTCCTTATACTCAAAGGCCGCAACAAAGTCGTCCGCGTACCGGCATAAGTACGCCATGCCGCGACATTGCGTCTTCACGACCTTCTCAAACCACAGATCAAGGGCATAATGCAAGTAGACGTTGGCGAGCACGGGCGACACAATTCCGCCTTGCGGCGTTCCCGTCACCGGGTGCAATACCTTACCGTCTTCCTCCAGGATCCCCGCTCGCAGCCATTTCTTGATCAGCCTCAGAAAGCGCCGATCATCGATCCTTTGCTCCAGCATGCGTATCATCCACGCATGATCAATGTTATCGAAGAATCCCTTAATGTCTGCCTCTACCACATACCGGTAACGTCCGAACTGGAGCTCATCTTTGAGCGCCTTAACGGCATCTCGTGCTCCTATTCGTGGTCGGTAGCCGTAGCTGCATGGCAGAAAGTCCTCTTCGTAGATGGTGCGCAGGATCAACGCCACCGCGATCTGGAGAAGCTTGTCTTCCAGAACCGGCAGGCCAAGCGGCCGGAGTTTGCCGTTGCCCTTGGGAATCCACTTCCGTAACACCAACTTCGCCCGGTAGCTGCCTCGCGTCAAGCGCTCCATCAGATCGCGCACGTTGGTGGTGAAGCGTCGGCCGTATTCCTGGGCCGTCACGCGATCCACGCCCGTCGCTGCATCTTTGCGGAGAAGCTTCCAGCAGTGCTGAAAATAATTCTCCGTGAGCATCGCCGCGAGATTCCGAAACCGGTACTTCTTCTCTCTTCTCGCCTTCTCCGCTATTCCCTGCAGGGAGGTTTGCACGGTCTTGCCGACTTTGCTCGTTCGGTCCATGTTTCCTTTGCAGGCTGCGTATCCCTGTCAGTCCCTTCCCCGTGTAGACGGCTCTCCCGTCCTCTGAGTACTATGAACTGATCCGACTCCTTATAGACCGTCGGCTCTCCTTCTTTGGGTCAGAGCGCCTACCAGCTCATGGATAAATCCGTAGAGGTGGAGTCTATAAGGTCTCCTAGGTTCCTAATGTTTCTCTGCACGCTTGCCGCACTTTAAGGTGAACCCCGGCAGACCCTACGGCGTCTCGCCTTTCTGCACGACGCTTTCGTGTTGGCTGCGGCCGTGTTAAGAGCCTCGCCATCTGCATCTTCAAGCTCTAACGGGGCTATATCAAGTTTCAGGGAGTGCGGTCTCCCTTACGGCCACGAGACTTGTGTCTCTCCGCGTGCTGCTCTGTGTACGCCTCGAGTGCTTCCTTGGCCTCTGACCGAAATAGATCGTCTGCCTTGTAACACTCGCAACACTCGATAAGGGTGGCTTGGCTAGTGCCTTACCCTGCAAGGACTTTCACCCTGCCAGAAACATTAAGCTTCTCCTAACACCAGCATATGCGGCCTGGCGGTGTGAGGGCACCGCACCCTACCGCCTCATGATACTCAATTTTTCCAGCAACGGTTTGTTGCCTGAAGATCGCAGCCAGGTCCGCATCATGCAAGGGTTGAACAAAGCCGCTATGGTAGTTTAGCAACCTCCTTCTCTGGCGAGAGCTTTACGCGCGCACACGTATTTTCACGAACCTCTCTTCCCATCTCTCCACTTGCCTCTCGCAACATTGCCCTTCTCCGGGCGATTTCCCACAAAACTTGCATTGCTTATCGCAAGCGCCACGATTTTTGGACAAACCTATCCCTCGCCGCGCGCAGTGAAAAAGATTGCCTCGATCTCGCGCGAGCTAAACACGATTATGATTTTGTGACACCGCTTCTTCACACGCAGCGCTCATGAGCTATTATTCACTGCAAAACCGCGCCGCGCCGCGACCCAGTGCGGCAGCGGAATGCTCCTCATCGTGCCCACTAAACACTTGGGACACCTATGCGTAACTTCATCGCTTTCTGTGCAAACTTCCAGACTTTCCTGGGGCACAGGCTCAGGTTCTTCCTCCACACACAACGCGCGTCTTGCCTGCGCTAATTTCTCCTGCCGCACCGTGCACACCATGAAACCCCCGTACCGAATCTTGCGAAATCGTTTCGGCAAAAGGTGATGCAAAAACCGTCGTATGAATTCCTCCGCGGATAACGTCACGATCTCGCGTTGACCACCGCGACGATAATCCTTCACCACCAATTGAATCCCTCCGCCCGCGACATCGAGAATCCGCTGGTTCGAAAGCGCCACTCCATGCGTGTAGCGTCCCAAATACTTCAGCACTTGTTCCGGCCCGCCAAACGGACGCTTCGCATAGGTCACCCATTTGTCGCGTGCAAGATCGTTCAGGAAATACTCAAACATCTGCCCCGCGTGCAGCTCGGCCTCGCACGAAGGAATCGCAAGCTTGCCACGCTCATAAGCTTGTCGCAGCAACTTCAGAAATCGTGCGCGCACGACTTCTGACAACGCATACACGGGAAACGCGAACTTGTCGTGATAATGAAGTGCTTGATCCATTGCGTGTACGCTTCTTCGATGCGAATGCGGTAATGCTTCGTGCGAAGCACCGCGCGTACTTCGTCAAGCAGCTTGGGAGACTGTTTTATGGGAAGGGTATCGTTCAAAACCTGAAGCATCGTTCCCCCATTCTGTGGGTTCGAAGCATCGGTGGCTTGATCGAGATCAGCGAGTCGGATTCGGGGTCGGAGAAAACTTCGGAAGGGGAGTCGGACGCTGATCGCGGCGGTATTTGCAAAAGTTTTGTTTTAAAGTCAAGAATGATTTGAAATGTTTTTGAAAAAGAACTGGGGTCGCGCGTGTGTCCGAGGAAGTAAAATTGCACGATCACTTTGCGTGCTCACGCTGTGCGTCGCAGCGCGAAGAAAAAAAATTCGGTACCGGTCACGTGAAGAAAGAAGGAGGAGGCTGAAGAGCGTGCCCGGTTTAAGCGTGCGAAAAGATTTGCTCACGCAGGTTTAAATTGTGATCGCACGGCAAGCCTGCGCGTCGCACGCCTCAAGCGTTATTTTAGCGCTAAAGGGTGTCAAAAGATGTCCCCATTTGTCTCGCCCACCAAATAAAAAAGGGAATCACGGGGATTCCCTTTCTATTCAAAACCAGGCACTTACGTTCGTAGCGGGGGGAGGATTTGAACCTCCGACCTTTGGGTTATGAGGCCGACGGCCATGTGCGTTTTTCGAGCGTAAGCTCTTATTCAGGATGCCGTCTCAAAAAAGTGAGCGTCATTTTAGCGCTGTTTCTCATGATGAAAACCACCATCGTGTTCTTTATGAACTCAAGATTCGGAAGCAGGCAGAAGCTCATTCGGAAAATACCCTCGCAAGGTTTGAACTATCGCTTTCGTCGTTTTGATTGCCCGCCTCGCATCTTCTTTGAAGACTCTTCGCCCGGATAACGAAAGCACACAGAGTAGGGATTCAGCAATTCCATCGGCTCACGCAACAATTCGATTTCAGGTTGGAATGGAACACACAGTTCAAGCAAAGAAACCAAATCGTGGGTTTTAGGGAAAGCGGCTTCGTGCAAAATCAAAAACGCCTTCAGATATTTCTCCGCAGCCTGCTGGCAATGAAAGCAAACCAAGTCCGGCAGTGGTTTCGTGCGTCTGCGCTGTAGATGCACCGGCAAAATCTTCCTCCGCCTTCTTCACCCATTCCTTGACCTCCTCAGCGTCGCGCATATAAGACGATGCCTTTGTCCAAGATTTCATTCATGAAGGGATCCACACGACGCTTAGACTTCTGAATTTCTGGCGGATTCTTAACTATAATATCCATCGGAAAGCGACGCGGGCGCAGCACACGCGAGATTTGCCGCTACCGCTCGGCTTGTGGCAAGTCCGTCTCCATGATGACCAACAAATCGACATCACTATCAGTCGTGATCTTGCCATACGCATACGAGCCGAAAAGGATGATGCGTTCGGGCGAGAAGGAAGCGACGATCTGCTCCACCATCTCGCCGATTTCGATTGGAAGCTGTCGAATATTTTCACTCATCGCTTGCAATGTAACAGAAGCTCAATTTCAATGAAACATCTTTTTGCAGAAGAACCAAA
>JABWAN010000579.1 GCA_013361015.1 Candidatus Zhuqueibacterota bacterium
AATCTGCTTACAGAATTTCTTTTAAGAAACCTCGGCTGGCTCGAGGTTAGAACATTTGTGAGGAAGCTTATGCACAAGATCGTTGAATGCGTTCCGAACTTTTCCGAAGGCCGGGACCAAAGTGTGATCAAAAAGATCACGGAAGTGATTGCAGGCGTGCGCGGTGTGCAGCTTTTGGACGTCGATCCGGGCGAGAGCACGAATCGCACGGTGGTGACCTTCATCGGCGCGCCCGAGCCGGTGCAGGAAGCCGCGTTTCGCGCCGTGAAAATCGCCGCGGAGCTGATTGACATGAGGCAACATCACGGCGAGCACGCGCGCATGGGCGCAACGGATGTATTGCCGTTCGTGCCCGTTGCGAACGTGATGATGGAAGAATGCGTTGTGATGGCGCAACGCGTGGGCAAACGCATCGGGAAGGAGCTAGGCATTCCGGTGTATTTGTATGAGTAT
This sequence comes from Candidatus Zhuqueibacterota bacterium, assembly GCA_013361015.1. Taxonomy (GTDB): domain Bacteria; phylum Zhuqueibacterota; class Zhuqueibacteria; order Zhuqueibacterales; family Zhuqueibacteraceae; genus JABWAN01. The sequence goes on from JABWAN010000579.1 coordinate 454, forward strand.
GCCGCGCTGCGCCCGGAGCGGCGCAATCTCGCCACGATTCGCGCGGGTGAATACGAGGGGTTGCCGCGCAAACTGGCCGATCCGCAATGGCGTCCGGATTTCGGGCCGGCAGAGTTCAACGCCAAAAGCGGCGCCACCGTGGTGGGCGCGCGCGATTTTTTGATCGCGTACAATGTCAATCTCAACACGACGGACCGGCGTTATGCCACCGACATTGCGTATGCGCTGCGCGAGCGCGGCCGCTGGAAGCGCACGGGCAACATTTTTCCGTTTTATTATAAAGGCACGGTCGTCAATTTCGAGGCGGGAAGATTTCCGTGCGGCAATTGCGACTTCGTGGGCAAAACTTTCGAAGAACTGGCCGCGCATTATCACCGGCAATATGGCGGCGATTTGTACGCGCGCTATAAGTCGCTCGGCATGGACGTGAATCATCTCGCCGGCGCGCCGGTTTATGCCGACGGGAAATTCAAGCATGTGAAGGCTGTGGGCTGGGTGGTGGAAAATTACAAACGCGCGCAAATTTCGATCAATCTCACGAACTACAAGATTGCGCCGCCGCATCTCGTGTTCGAGGAAGCACGGCGTTTGGCTGAAGCGCGCGGCATTATAATCAATGGCTCGGAGATTGTCGGCGTGGTGCCGTGCGAAGCCATGCTCATGGCCGGCAAACATTTTTTGCGGCGCATGCGCAAATCGACCGGCGTTCCGGTGCGAGATATTTTGGAGACCGCAGTGCAATCTCTCGGCTTGCGTGAAGTGGCGGAGTTTGAGATCGACAAAAAGATTCTCGGCATTCCGCAAGCGCACGGCCCGCTCGCCCATCAAAAAGTCACGGATTTTGTAGATGAGGTGTCACGCGACACGCCCGCGCCCGGCGGCGGCTCGATTGCCGCACTGGCCGGGGCACTCGGCGCCGCGCTCGCCTCGATGGTGGTGAATCTTTCCGCGGGCAAAGGCGAATATGAGGCGCGCTACGACGAGCTGTGCAATCTGGCGGAGCGCGCGCAACACGTGAAAGATGAACTCGTGCTCGCGATCGATGCGGACACCGAAGCCTTCAACGCCGTGCTACAAGCCATGCGGCTGCCGAAAGACACGCCGCAACAGAAAGAAGCGCGCAGTCTCGCCATGCGGGAAGGCTACAAAGCCGCGGCGCGCGTGCCGTTGCGCACGGCTGAGCAATGTTTTGTGGCGCTGCAATTGTGCCTGCACGCTGCGCGGCTCGGTAATCATGCGGTGATGAGCGACGCCGGAGTGGGCGCGCTCATGGCGCTCGCGGGCTTGCAGGGCGCGCTTTATAACGTGCGCATCAACTTGCCGAATACGCACGATGCCGCTTTCATTGCAGAGATGAATGCAAAGCTCGGCAATATGATCGCAGAGGCGAAAGAACTTTGCGAGAAGGTGCAGAGCGAAGTAGAGAAGAGCTTGGGCGCGCCGGTGAAGCAGGAAGGGGGAGGGAAGGAATGAAGCTGGTTGTTGGTTGATCGAATCTCAGTTGAGTAACCAGTAACAAGCCTCCAGCAACAAGCATCAAACAACCAGCAAATGGAAAAAATGCTGCAGCACTCGTGCAGTGAAACCCCAAATGCAAATTTGCGAGAAAGCCGTGGGAACGGTTTCGCGCGCGGTACGCAAGTACGGCGCAGTGGGCAGATGAAAGTGTAATTGCAGCATATCGAGCGGCGTGCGCAGCTCCAATTCCGGCTTGAACTGTTGCGCGATCTCGGCTAATGGAATCTCGAAGATCGCGGCGACCTCGCTGGTTTGCGGAGAGTAGTGCAACGGCGTGCGCGGGCGGGCGATAAACACCGCCGCGTCGAAACCGGTCGTCATCGTGCTGAAATATCCCATGCTGCCCAACACTTCGAGCTGTTCGGGCGCGACGCCGATCTCCTCATGGGTTTCGCGCAACGCTGCCGCAAGCGCAGATTCATCACTGGGATCGACCTTGCCGCCGGGAAACGCGATCTGTCCTGCATGCCGCGAGCCATCGTGGGTTTTCATGATGAAGACGAGGTGCGTGGCCGGGGCACTGCGCCATTCCCGCTCGAACAATATCATCATCACCGCGGAATGTTTGAGCTTAAGATTCGGCTCGTAGCGACGCGGCGTGGCGCTTACTAAACGTGTCATTTGTGCAGAGCTAATGAGCATTGGAAAAATTCGCAGTGGCTGCTTTTACTTTTGAACAAGCCCGTCTGATTCCATTGTTAATTTTTGTCCCGCCACTTCTCTGGGAATACTCAGCCCCAACCAGTGCGCGAGCGTCGGCGCGAAATCAACCGTGCTGCACGGCATTTCGTAATGTCCGGCTTTGAGGCCTTCTCCCCAAAAGATGAGCGGCACGTGCGTGTCATAATCATACATGCTGCCTGCAGCAGTGCCGCGCGGCCCTCCGATCAAAAAATATGGTTTGCGGCGAAACAAGATTTCCGGCGAGCGGCCCGCGAAATATCCGTTGCGAAACACGTCGCCATATTCGCGTGCCTCCGTGGCTTGCGACGCCAATTCTCCGGCAGTAAAAACGTCGGCGACAAAAGACAACGTGCGCAAATGTGCGGCAATTTGCGCTTGCGTTTGTATTGCGCCGTTGCCGAACCCGGGGGTATGTAAGTATAGCCCGTTGTGCGCGTATGCGATGAGCACGCTGTCCGGTTTGGCATTCGCGAGTTCTTGTAATGCTCCAGTGATCTCCTCATGTGCTTCTTCCGCACTGACACGCGCGGCCTCAAAGCCGCGACGCCGTAATTCTTCCGGCAACGGCAATACTCCATGATCCGAAGCGAGCGCCACGAGTAAATGCTCGCGCCCGATCTCGCGTTCCACTTCTTCTAAAAAATTCCCCAGATTCAAATCTAAGCGCACCAGATTGTCTTGCTGCTCTTGACTCAGCGGGCCATAGGTTTTGCCGATGCTGTGCGTCGCGCTCAAGCCGAGGCAGAGCAAATCTGCATGCTCGTCTTTGCCGAGCTGCTGCGCGCGCAGCGTCGCTAGTGCAAATTCCAATACCAGCTCATCTCCAAAGGGCGAAGCTGCGAGGCGCTGATAAAAATTCGCGCCCAAGCTTTCTCCTTCTTCATTGAGAGGATGTGGGAAAGTGGTGTGAATGCCGTCGGCTTCCGCCACGAACAAGTCTTCGCGCGAAAGCAAGTAATCCGCCTCCGTGAGCAATTTTTCCCAAGTGGCGTTGAAAAAACGATCGCCGGGTGCGGCGTCGTTCCACTTTTTTACCCATGCGGGCAGGCCCGGCAAATGGTGCGTTGAGCTGCTGAATTTTCCGCTCGTGGGGTCAAACCAATAGGCGGCGTCAGCGCGCCGACCACCCATAAGAATGGCTGCTAGGTCACTGCTTGCGAGGCTTATAACTTGCGAGGAGGAGTCCTCTGCCTTCAACCAGTCACCCAAAGTGGTGCGCAGCAATTGCCGCGGACTTTTTCCAAACGCGTTCGCGCGGAACGGACTGTTTAAGATTGTACAGGAAGAATCTTCCACAGAGGAAACGAGCCTGCGTCGCGAACGATCGTACCATTGATCGCCGACGATGCCGTGTTGGGAGGGATAACAGCCGGTGAGCAGCGTCGCGTGGCCGGGCGCACATTCGGTGAGGGCGTGGCGATGCCGTGCGTTCGTGAACACCGCGCCTTCGCGCGCAAGCTCGGCGAGTCCGCCTGAAAAAAGGCTGCCGAAGCGCACGAGATAGTCATAACGCAATTGCTCGATAACGAGCACGATCACTATGCGCGGCTTGGGCGGCGGCAAGGTTTGCGGGCCACAACCCGAAAAATATGTGAGCATCATTCCCGCAAGCACGAGAATGAGGCGAGGTCGCTTTTTCATCTCCCCTTCACGCCAAAAGTTCAAATGAGCCACGGGATGAGTGCGCCGAGGCCGAGAATGATAAAAGTGCTGAGCAGCATTTTGTCGAACGTGAACGTGGTTTTGCTGAGCCAAATTCCCACGTTCAAAACTGCGGCAAAAGCCGCGGAGAGCAGAAAGAATCTGCCGTCATCTTGGATGATGTGATAAAGTCCGGCGCCGATGAAACCCCATAACAACGAGCCGCTGCCCACCACGGCCATGAGCATCAAACCCGAGCTGGTTACTTCTTCCGAATAAGGCAGCGTTTCGTTGT